>JAJFFW010000088.1 GCA_021776435.1 Parvularculaceae bacterium
AATTTTGATGGCGCCACGCTCTTCATTAAAAAGCCCCACATCGCTGCAGAGCTGGTGCGGCCCATTACGACGCGCCCCATAAAAGACATGACGCGATTAATAACACCGGGAATATAATAGGGCTTGCCACGCTTGAGTGCGTTTAGTGCGCCGCTCACGACAGGCTTCGTTTTCATAAGCGGCGCTGGCACCTTATTGAGATCTATGTCGGTACGGTCATGGACCGCCGGTGTACTAGTTGGCCCCGGAACCAGAACTGAGACGTCAACGCCAGTTTTCTTTAACTCGTAATTCATGGCGATGCCGAGATTGAGTACATATGCCTTGGCGCCGGCATAGTTGCCGGCATATGGCGTGCCCTGAAGTGACGCAGTAGAAGACACCATCACTATACCGCCACGATCCTGACGCAGGAACCGTTCGCCAAAGTGGTGAGCGAGCAGCATGTGAGACTCGGCATTGAGCCTCAACATGGATTGCAGTTTCTCAACCGGCACGCGCAGAAATGCGCCCATGTGGTCAGCGCCTGCATTCGATATAAGCAAACCGATATCAAGTCCCTGAATTGTTTCTTCAAGCGATTTTATAAATCCATCCTGAGAAAGATCGAGCGCAAGAACTTTTGCATTAATTTTATGAGCGGCTTCAAGTTCGCTCGCAAGCTGTCGCATTTTCGCCTCGCTACGGGCCACGAGCACAAGGTTGAATTTCTTCTCCGCTAATTGTCGTGCAAACTCAGCACCAATGCCGGACGACGCCCCTGTGACAACTGCCCAAGGACCATATTTTCGATAAAACTTCTTACTCATAACAATTCCTAAACTTAACCATCAACTTGACATCGCGATTTTGATATGCTCACCGCGAAGCCGGTCGACGAAATTTTTAATGGCCGGGCGATAAGCGGCTCTTCTCATTGGGTGTGGCTCGCTGACGCCCGCAATATGAGGCCACGTAATCAAGTCACGAAGAGAGCGTTCACACATGGCGATAGCTTTCTCGCAATTTCCTGAGGTCGACGTTTGCCTCACCGGTTTCCATAAAGTGTTTGTAGCCCAGCAGTGTATCGCGGACCGCCTTTCTCAAGGTTCCTTTCATGATCGGTGTCAAGAAGCCCGGAGAGAGCCGGTAGTCAACGACTTGACGGACAATCGTCCGCCTTTGCGGTAACTTACTCTGCACCCCGAACGTCGTTAGCATTTTTTTGAGAGGAAAGTTCTTCCATTCATATACGTCATAGGTGTAGGATTGGCCATCATTCCATTCTAGAATGCGCTCGTATACAGTCACGTTCTTTGGCAGTTCACAGCATCGGCTAGCGCCAGCGCCGCTCGATTTCTCACCTATTATCTTCGATTTTAACACACCCGAATGGAACTCACCGACATCCACAAAGCGCGCCAAAATCGACCATGCCTTTTCCGATGTGACGTCCACAGGAACTTCATATTCAACTCGCGATAATTTCATTTTTTATCCAATAGGTAGCAAAAAGGAACTTTGTCACGGCGTGAGTTGAGAGAAATCTTAAGGTAGCCGTGAAGTCGTCCCTTTTCGTTTTTAATGCTCGTTCGAAGCTGATTTCGAAATTCTAGTCATGGCTCGACGTCCGAACGACACCCTTGGCCTCGGTAAATCCAGTCAGTGACTTGTTGCGATAAGGCGCAACAGCCTGCCAAGTAGGATTGTGATGGACGCTGTCGAATGCCTCCTCACTCGCCCACTCAGATAGGAATAGGATTTGAAACGGAAACTCGCCGGTCACCGGCGCGACCTTCGCGAAGGTGGCAAAGAAATTCGTTCCCGCACCAACAACAACCGACCCGGCACTTCCGTATTTAGCCAAATTGGTTGGCGTATCCGGCGACTGGACAAAACTTGCAGCGTTGAGAAGGATGAAGGCATCTCCGCCTCTGAGCGCTTCTTGGGATATTACCGTTCCAACCCCGCCGCCGCCGGGGCTCGGCGCCAGTCCGGCAACGAAACGAGTGCTGGTTTCGAATTTGCCTGACCACGAATCGAAATGCTTGCTGGCGGAAGATAAATACCCGTTTAGGGCATCGGCGTTGTCAAATGCAGCAATCGTTACATACTCGGAAGGAAATTCCGAATATGCGTCTGGCAAATAGTCGTTTACTAGCTCCTTCTCGACTTTGATCGGTGCAACAATATACCCGCCGCCATGTTTTTTCATCAGCGACGTCGTGTCAGACGTGTACTTATCAAATGATTTGCCGTGCCCTTTCGGCGTTAACAGGCTAATTATATAGGCGGTATCGTCCTCCGATTGAGCTTGGGCTGGCAACGCGGCGGCAAACATAGTGGCGGAAATTAACGCAGCGCCTGCGAGTTGTAGAAAATGCATGACTGGACTCCATTGCAAAACGATCAAGTAACTGCCCAGCAGGTAACAACTGCAACTTCCAAAAAAAACGTAGACAGATGCAGGCCGGAACTGCATATATGCAGCGATGAATTGGGAAGACCTGCATTTTTTCATGAAGACGGCTCAACTGGGTTCGCTCGCCGACGCCGCCGGAGAGCTCGGCGTTGATGCTACGACCGTGTCCAGGCGGGTTTCCGCCCTTGAACAATCCCTCAATACCCGATTGTTTAATCGCAAGGCCTCAAACTGGACGCTTACTGCGGCGGGCGAGCGTGTGTTGCGGGCGGCTAGCGAGATGTCATCCCAAACGAACGCAATCAAACGCATCGCTTTTGCAGAATCGGAAAATGTTCAAGGTGAGATACGAATAACGTCCGGCGGTGAGTTCATGCGCGTTTTTCTCGCACCAATCGTATGGGCGTTTTGCGAATTAAATCCCAAAATATCAGTCAGGATGATTTCCGCATCCGCTTCCTTAAACCTAGATCGGCGTGAGGCGGACATTGCTTTTCGGACCGTTGAAACGCCGCCACAAGATGTCGTCGCGCGAAAAATCGCGGATATTGGTTTCGCCGTCTATGGCCATCATGACCTTATTGAAAAAGGGCGCCTACAAGAGCTGCCAATAGTAACGTGGATTAACGAGAGTGACGAGCCGCCGAAATGGAGTGAAAGCGTCGTACCGAATGCGCAGGTAATCCATAGGGTCAACCGCCAGGCATTGATGTTGGACGCAGTTGTTAGCGGCGCCGGACTGGCTTTGCTGCCATGCTGTCTTGGCGACCCAGAACCAATGTTGCGCCGAACGCCTGGCGAACACGTTTGGCCAACCGCACCATTGTGGATGCTTTATCACACAGATGCGCGTAAAAACCCGCGTCTCCGTGCTTTCCGTGGCTTTGTTGAGGACGCGTTGAAATTAAAAAGAGCAAACTTAGAACGCGGTGGGCTCAAGCACGCGTCATGAGAAGGAAACCGCTCGCGCACGTCTCGCGGCGAATGTTTTGCCGTGTTTTCAGTGGATGCAAACGGCCCGGATTTGTTTCTCATTATCACTCCCTTCAACGGGGCAATGGACCAAAACGCTCTGTCGCCAATATACCTCAGCCTGTCTCATAAGTGCCGACACGTTAATCGGTCGCGTTGCATCTTTATCGCGAATGTGCGACATGTGACGCTTCAATACGTCAAAGGACACGCCCTGTGGGAAAGCCGTCGGATTCCGAACTTAGACTCCTCCGCCAACTGTGGCGCGCGAAACAACTAAGCGCACGGGAACTGCATGATGCGACCGTCGGCGAGACCCGATGGTCCTATTCCACAACACGCAAAACGCTCGACCGCATGGTCGAAAAAGGGAGTGTACGTGTCGAACTGGTCCATGGATTAAAGACCTTTGTTGCCGCCACGTCCAAGCTTGAGACAGTGGCGAGCCTCGTTAACGACTTCGCGCGCAATGTGCTGGATCTGGATGGTCCGTTGCCGGCGGCGACTTTCGCGCACAGCAAAGTTGTCGACCCCGATGAAATCGAGGTGCTCGAGGCGCTGCTCGCTCAACAACACGACGAAAATGGAGGGGACCATTCGTGACCGCTGACGTTGTTGTGCTAACAACCGCTCTTACTTTGTTGACCGTAATTGTGTGGAGTTGCGTCGTGGCCGTCGTTGACGCGCTGGCGCCGCCCCGCGTCGATGATCGACAGGAAGGCATATTGCTGGCGTTAATGATCGCGCCGACAATCGTTGGTGTGGCCGCGATGGTTGCGGAAAGCGTTTCGCCGAGCGTGACGTTTACGTTTACGAGCCTTGAAAATGCTGGTGTCCTGGGCTTCCACGAAGCTATGCAAGACGCGGCCGCCAACAAGCGCGCCGTCGATTGGATGAAATGGGCGGCGTTTTTGGGTATGGGCGTTTATGTCGTCGGCGTGGTGGCGTTCATTGTTCGATTGACCATTCACACTGTGCGCCTGCGTCGCGTCGCCGCTCACGCGAAGCCGATGAACCATGATTTGGATTGCGATATCGCAATCACGTCTGAAGCCGTTCCGCCCTTTGTGAGCTTACGTGGTCGGATTATTGTTCCAAGCAACCTCATCGAGACTTTGACTGAGTGCCAGCTCTCAATGATTATCGATCACGAACGCGCGCACGTCCGCCGCGGAGACCCATTACTATTCCTGGCACTGTCATTCGTTGACGCGCTGTTCTGGATCAATCCCTTTGTTCGACGGCAAACAAGCCGTTGCCGTCTGGCTGCCGAGATCGCTTGCGATAACGCGGTCACACGCTCAGCGCCCCTCATGCGAGATGCCTACGCTATGACACTAGTGACGGTGTTGAAACAAGGCGTCGGGAAAGCGTTTGCATCTACCCCGACGTTATTCTCCACTCGGAGTAAAAGCGAGCATCAAATCAGAATCCGTCGAATCATGGCGAGAGTCGCGCCAGAGTGCACTCGAGGCGGGGTTGCAGTATTGGTAGGGTTAGCGGCGATGATGGCGCCCTTGGCGATCATTCAATTCGCAGTTGCTCAATCCACGTCGAGCCAAACGCCCAACTTCTCTGTCGCTCCGGTCGAGGGGCGGCTGATGAGCGGTTTCGGGGAATATAACCATTCGGTCACCAAGGCGCTCGAGGACGGTGTGATTATAGCCGCACCGTTGGAAACACCTGTCGTTGCGCCAGCCGCTGGCCGCGTCGTCCTCATCGCGTCTCACCCGGACGGCTATGGCGATTTCTTTTTGCTTGATCACGGCGACGGATACGTTGCGGGCTACGGACCGCAGAGAGAATTAGAAGTGGCCGTAGGTGACCAAGTCATCGCAGGGCAGACCATCGCCCACGTCGCTTCAAACAATCAAGGTATTGCACCGTTTCTCTTTATTACCGTGCTAAAGGATGGAGAGCCGGTCGATCCAGCGAGCGTCATAAGCATTCCTAGCTCCCCTTCATAAAGGAGTCGCATGTATGATGCAGAGCGTAAATCGAAAATCATATGGCTGCTGACGTAAATGGGAAGTAGTGGATGGTTGCGCTCTCAGAGACTGGCAAACTGGCCATTCCGTTTTCGATCAATCATGATGTTTATGCATTAGAAAAATTGAAAACGGCCTCGTGGACGCGCCGGCAACACGGTTAAACGTGTACATGGAGTAGTTTAACGATTCGCGATTGCCTTCCATCATAAAATTGTTATTCTTGGTACAGATGTAATCGCTAAGTGAATTCAGGAGAACGCAAAACCAATAGTCGATCGCCGGGTCAAATGGGGGCGACCACACTCTCGCACGCATGGGCCAGAGCATCGCATCGCGAAAAATGGCGTTGATTTTAAGGTTTGCCATTAGAGCAAATAATCCAACTGTTTAATTGGGGAAATGTATGAGTGAAAATGTATCGGCCGGGGGATTGGGGCCAAATTCCATTGCAAACGCGGTCTTAAAAGGATCGGCAATGCTTTGGTTTCTGGCGGCCGTCATTGGCCAATGGATTTTCGTATATTATGTAGCGGGCTATTACGGCCCCGCGATTTTGCAAGGGGGTTTGGAGGGTTTGAAAGAAACCCACCTGCCAGGTGGGTATGTTGCTGGCGATACGATCGGAAATTTGGCCGTCGCCGCGCATCTATTCCTGGCCGTCATTATAGTCGGCGGCGGGCCGCTTCAGATTATGCTGGGCGCCATTTTATCCGGCGGCGGCCCGTTTCAGCATTTTCCGAAAATCCAGGCTGGCGTTCGATCCTTTCATCACTGGAATGGGCGTCTATACATATTGGCGGTTTTCACGACCGCTATTGTCGGTCTCTATATGATCCGGACCCGCGGAAACGTCGGGGGCTTGGTTGGAGAAATCGCTGTTAGTCTTGACGCCGTCCTGATCATGGTCTTCGCCGCCATCGCCTTGCGCTGTGCGATTGCCCGTAACATTGATGCGCATCGCCGCTGGGCCCTTCGCCTGTTCATGGTGGTGAGCGCCGTCTGGTTTTTCCGGATCGGATTCATGTTCTGGATGATGCTCACCGGCGGCCTCGGTGTCGATCAGGAAACGTTTACGGGCCCGTTTCTTTCTTTCTGGTTTTACGGCCAATATCTTGTGCCTCTTGCCGTTCTTGAATTCTATTTCCGCGCGCGGGACCGAGCCGACGCCTCAGGCAAGTTCGCAATGGCAGCGGTTCTCCTTGTGCTGACTGCTGCGACGGGCATTGGAACTTTCGCGGCCTATATGGGCATGTGGCACCCTCTTCTTTAAGCTGGTCAGGTGGTGCGCGGGCATCAGTTCACAGGCGCCCAAGTTGAATGAAGTAAATTTCGGAGATCAAAAAATGACAGACCACGCCGCCGAAAAATCACAGCGTGCTGATGCGAGGTTAGCTGGCTTTTTATACCTAATTGTCGCGATTACTGGCACTGTGAGCATAATGTATGTTCCGTCAAAACTAATAATTTGGGGAGATGCAACCGCAACGGCCAATAATATTATGGCTTCTGAATCATTATTCAGAGTTGGTATGGTGAGCGGGTTTATTTGCTATACGGTTTTTGTGTTTTTGCCTTTGGTTTTATACAAGTTACTCAAACCCGTTGATAAAAATCACGCTGTGCTTATGGTGATTTTGGCGCTAATCAGCGTTCCAATATCTTTTATATACCTACTGAACTGGCTTGTTGTGCTGTCCCTTTTAAGTGGTGCTGAATACTTGAACGTGTTCAATGCAGATCAAATAAATGCCTTGGCGATGATTTTTTTGAAATTTTATAACAGTGGAATTCTTGGTGTCGAAATATTTTGGGGGCTTTGGCTGTTTCCTTTCGGTTATTTGGTTTTCAAATCTGGTTTTCTCCCCAGGATTTTAGGCATCCTCATGATGCTCGGTTGTCTTGGCTATCTCGTAGAATTTACTGGCTACACATTATTCGCGGCGACCTACAAAGACAGCATTCTTTCTACCTATGCAACATTGCCGGCCGCTTTGGGAGAATTTGGAATTATACTGTGGCTTTTGATCGTGGGTGTAAAACCCCGAAAGCTGGATAAAGTGAAAAAGGTACGATTGTAGAATGAAGATTTGTGGCCACGAAGCGGCAATATCCGTATGGCGCCATGACCATGCCCGCCCGACGACTTAAAGCTTTTTGATGACAGAAAGTTCACGCAACAACAAAAGGAACTCAATTGATGTTTCGAATTTTCATCTCCATTATTGCTGGTTTTTTGCTGATCAGCGCCGCGCAGGCGCAAGACGCGCCACAGGTGCCGCCCTATAAAGCAGCGGAGTTCTCCGCTGAGTTTCCATATGAATCAAAGTTTATCGACGTGCGCGGCTCAAAGATACACTATATCGACGAAGGCGAGGGTGACACCTTTTTGTTTCTCCATGGGAATCCGACATCGAGTTATCTGTGGCGTAATGTCATGCGTTATGTGAAACCGCATGGTCGAATTGTTGCTGTCGATAATATTGGCTTCGGTAAATCTGATAAACCGGATGTAGACTATACCCTACAAACCCATATCGAATATACAAATGCTTTTATCGACGAGCTTGGACTTAAAAATGTTATTCTTGTGGTCCATGATTGGGGGTCGGCGCTAGGTCTCAATTATGCCGCCACACATTCCCGCAATGTTAAAGGCATTGTTATGATGGAGGCGCTTATACCACCGACATTTCCAGCGGAATCAGTAGATATTTTCGGTCCAGCGGCGGATATGTTTCGCAGTTTCAGAGATCCAGAAATGGGCCGTGAGCTGATTATCAATCAAAACGTCTTTATTGAACAGTTTTTGGGGAATGCCGCCGTTACGCGATCTATGCCTGACGAGGTTGTCGATGTTTATCGCGAGCCGTTTCTCGAGCCATCAGCCCGCGAGCCGATATACGTTTGGCCGCGTGAGCTCCCAATTGGCGGCATCCCTGCGCGAAATGTTGAAGTTTTTGAGCGTTATGGCAAATGGTTGAAAAAATCCCGCACGCCAAAACTTCTACAATATGTTTCGCCTGGCGGCTTGGTTTCGCCTGATCGCGCTGATTGGGCCGCAAATAATTTTCGCAATATTGAAACGCAATTCGTCGGTTATGGTGCCCATTTCATTCAGGAAGACAATCCGCAAGCGATCGGTCGCGGCATTGTCGATTGGCACCGGCGTAACTTCAAGCGAAAACGCGACTGTTCCTTTCTATCTAAATGCGGGCCAGGATAGCCTAAACTTCATTAGGCCTTTCAATTCACTACACAGCGAGGAAAATCTTGATGCGAATATTTTTGATTCTGGTTATCGTCACTGGGGTATTTGCAGCATTGTGGTTCGGCGGCAGAGAAGCCCGCTTTTATTTTGGCCCCTCAGAACGATTGCTTTCGAAAACAGGGTATAACCTCAGCAATTTGGGCGCCAACCAATCGATCTCACAGTATCGCTTTGCACCTATGTATCCGTTCTGGAGTGATGGCGCGGAAAAGAGCAGATCAATTTATATCCCGCCGAGCGCCAAGATAGACACATCAAATCAGGATCGTTGGAATTTTCCGATTGGAACGCGCATCTGGAAAAATTTCGAACGCGATAATGTCTTGGTGGAAACACGAATGTTATACAAATATGGGACGCGACCCTGGGATTGGGATATGGCGGTTTATCTCTGGCGAGATGATTTCACTGACGCTGATAAACTCGCGACCGGTAAGGCAGATGCGCATGGAACAGAACATGATATTCCATCACCTTCGCTATGCATTACATGTCATGGATCTGGTGAGCAGCGGAGACCGCTTGGAATAACCGCCATCCAATTGCCATACGAACATGGCTCCTTGCTATCGCTGACACAGCTGGAAAACGAGGAACGCTTAACAAAACCACTCGCGTCAGCCCCCCAAATTCCAGGCGATGACGTCACACAAAAGGCGCTCGGTTATCTCGACACGAATTGCGGCAGTTGTCACTCAGACGGATCAACGTTCGTCTCGAAGGACATTCCCTTGCGGCTCAATTTGACGATAGAGTCTTTGGGCTCAATTGAAGAAACAAATGCCTATAAAACTACGATAAATAAGGTGCCTAATTTCAAAGGCCTCGATACGGATGTTTACATCAGCCCTGGTAGTCCGGAAAAGAGCTTTCTATACAAACGGCTGACAACCCGGGGCGACATCTGGCAAATGCCACCTCTCTCAACCGAAACAGTCGATGATGAAGGCGCTCAAGTGATCCGGGAATGGATAGAAAGTATGTTGGCGAATTAAAGTTCGGAGTGAAGGGAAAAACCAGGTTACGACACAGAGCTCTATTTATCCATGACTGTCGTGTTTGGATGGCTAGGGTTTGAACCCAATTTAGCTGGTTGATTTGTTTATGCAAAGCGTGATTCACGCACCCCTTTAGGGAGGCGTAGATGGCGCGATTTGATCTGAGTGATGAAGAATGGGCGGTGATTGAGCCATTGTTGCCGAAACAAAGCCGTGGACCACAACGTAAAAATGACCGCCGTGTGCTGAATGGCATTTTCTATATTCTGCGAACTGGTGCGCCATGGCGCGATTTACCGGTGCGTTATGGCCCGCGCACAACCGTTTACAATCGCTATGTGCGATGGGGTCGGCGTGGCGTCTGGAAAGGTATCTTTGATGGGCTCGCAAAAGAATGCGATGACGCGCTCATCTTCATAGACGCCTCCATTGTTAAAGCCCATCGCTCCGCATCCGGGGCAAAAGGGGGGAAGAAGCGCAAGCGATCGGGCGCTCGCGCGGCGGCAGGACCAGCAAAATACACGCATTGGCCGATCATTGCGGCAGACCGGTCGCCATCGCCCTGACGCCCGGCAATGTAGCCGATATCACCATGGCCAAGCTGATCATGGATGCGGTCGCCGCCCCCAAACGCTTGCTGGCCGACAAAGCTTATGATGCGGAACATTTTCGAAACTATCTTCACAGCCGTAATATTGATGCCGTCATTCCCTCTACCGCTTCAAGGACAGTCCCATATCCTCTCGACAAACAGGCCTATAAACGGCGTAACATCGTCGAACGGTTCTTTTGCAAGCTCAAAAACTGGCGGCGCGTCGCAACACGATATGATCGACTTGCTCGAAACTACATGTCAGCAATCGCCCTCGCAGCAATCATTATCGAGTGGGCAATATGAGTCCCCTACCTAACAGTATTGCCATTTCCTTATCTGTCATAACCGTCTAAAATCCGCACCAATTCACAACTAAGGACTACGAAATGAAATACATGGTTATGCTTTTTTTCTGTTTTTATTCACTACAGGGTTATGCAAGTGAAACGGCTGAATTGACGTCCGCAGAATTGAAAAGTAAAGTTGTAGAAATTAATAATGCACAAAATAAAGTAATGATGCTCGGTTCTACGACGGCAGATGTTGATGTTTTATTTTCTTTGTATACAGAAGATTTTGTTTACATACATGAGATATACGGCGGCACATATACAAGAGAACATCTATATAACAACACCGTGAAATATTTGAAAAAGGGCGGCTACAAAAGAGTTGACGACAGATATAAGATTATTCGCATGATACCTGGACTAAATGCGGTTGCTGTTGAACGACTTGAAACAGATGACGGCGCAAAGCACCTCGCAGTATTTGAGTTTGAAGGTTCAAAAGTCAAAAAAATTACAGAATACTGGGAATGACTTCGCATCAAAAGCCTGCAGGAATGTACGAGTCTGTGAGACACCTTTAGTATTTGAAAATCAAAGGAGGTTTCGGAATGGATCAGATGGAGCGTGAGGTTCAGCGGCGGAGGCCATGATCGCCAAGCGCAAGCCCTTGGAAGGCGACGACGATTCGTAGAGCGTCTTCATGCTGCAAGCTCACCTCTAAAGAGCGACGCCTTTTTCTTAAGTCTGTCGCGCATGAATGTCATAAGTGCACGCACGCGAGCGGTGCCGCGCAGATCTTCGTGCGTCAAAATCCACAAATCCCTGCCGCGCAGGGCTTTGGCGGGTGGAACGCGTATGACTCGTGGGTCCGGGTCGCCAATGAAACACGATAACATTGTCATGCCCATTCCGTGTGCGGCCATATGCAACTGGGCCAGATCGTTAAAGGCGTGGTGTTTGATTTGCGCCTCCCGTTCGGAACTCTCCTGAATCCAGCTGGGGTGGCGGCTACGATCTTTCCAACCAATCCAGTGTCGGTCGCATGAGTCTGGATGATCCGCCAAATATTGTGCACTTGCATAGATCGACTTTGCAGAATTAACAACTCGTACACCAACTAAACTTTCAGGTGGATTATTTGAGAACCGAAAAGCGACATCCGCCTCGCGTTTCGACAAATCTCTGAGTTCGCTCGTAAAACCTAAATTTAATCGGATACTCGGATAAGCCTCCGCAAAAGCGGCGATCTCCGGCGCAAGAAAAGTATGGAAAAAGCTGCCAGGCATCGTGATCCGAATATCACCTTCCAAATTCGCATCTTTGCCAATCACAGCCCGTTCGGCGGCCGCAAGTTCCTCTTCCATACGTTCGGCGACATCACAGATGCGCACGCCGTAAGGCGTACATACTTGGCCAGTAGGCGATTTCTCAAATAGCGCCACGCCCAACGAAGCCTCATAGGCGGCAAGTCGCCGGTTGATGGTCGAATAATTGACGCTAAGCGCGCGTGCTGCCGCTGCGACAGATCCGTTCCGGCGCACCGCCAGTACGATTCGCAAATTATCCCAACTAACCATAGTGCTTTTTTGCAATATTGATTTGCAAAAATCAAGACTCCCCAGCGCAAAGGCGAACCCCTATCTCTGCTAAACAAGTTTCAGACACCATGAGGAATGCTGCGAAGTTCCATCAGTTTAACAACACAACCGTGTTCCACGAACGCGTGAAGGAATTCTGCAGTCCCGCCATGGCCGACTAGGAAATCATCAACACCAATTATGTATCCGAGTAAGCAGCTGCGAACGCTAGCGCCACAATGAGCAGGTAATCATGAACCGTTTCGAAGACAAAGTCGCCGTCGTCACTGGCGGCGCCTCCGGCATTGGTAAGGCGATCACCGATCGCCTAATCCAGGAAGGCGCAAAAGGCGTTGTAGTGATTGGACGCACCGCTGAAACCAATGCGGACATCGCGCGTACGCATGGCGATCGGGTCCGGATCGTACAAGGCGACGTACGTGACAGGAAAATACATGAGTTCGCCGCTATGGCGGCAATTGAGGCATATGGAAGAATTGATGTTTATGTGCCCAACGCTGCGGTCGGATATGTTCGACCTTTCGAGACGCTTGAAGAAGCCGAATTCGACGAAGTGTTGGGCTGCGATTACAAGGCTGTCGTCTTTGGCGCACAGGCGACAATTCCACATATGAATGATGGCGCCGCAATCGTTTTGATTTCTTCAATTGCCGGATTTAAGGGCATGGCGGGCATGACGGTCTATTCAGGCGCCAAAGCCGCTATTCGTCAGTTGGCGAGAACGCTTTCGGTCGAGCTCGCGCCCCGCAATATCAGGACAAATGTTCTAAGCCCGGGAGCGGTTGAAACGCCGGCATGGGGCAAACTCGGCCCCTCACGCCAGGAATTTGAAGAGTCCATGCAGCCAATGATTGAAACAACGCCGCTGAATCGTGCGGCACGCCCTGGGGAAATGGCGTCCATTGTCGCGTTTCTTGCGTCTGACGATGCCTCCTTCGTTACCGGCGAAGAGATTGTCGCCGATGGAGGACTGACACAAACTTGATTCGCAAACACAGACTGCCAATGAAGGAATTGCATGCAAAATGCGAGATCAAACAATTTAGAGAAAAGATGTGGAGATCAAATAATGCCAAAAGTAGTAGTATCCCGTATAATTTCGGCGCCTCAACAGGCCATCTGGAACACATGGTCGGATTTTGGAAATATCGACAAATTCCACCCCGCGGTAAAGACGTCGACCATTATCGGTAGTCCGAAGGATGGAAAGGGCGCAATGCGCCAATGCGAATTTTATGATGGTTCGTCAATTAAAGAACGCATAACGGTTCACAACCCTCTGTCCGCAATTGGATGGATGCTGACGACCCCGCCTGGCCCCATAAAAAGAGGCGATGCGCTGGTTGAACTGCAACCGCGCGGTCCATCGGAAACGATTGCGACGTTCACTTTAACTTTCACCATGAAGATGGGGCCAGTTGGTTGGTTGCTTGGCAATCTCGTTGTCAAAAGAGTCATGAAAAAAACGCTCAATCAATTGTTGCAAGGCCTCGACGATCATTTGAGAACTGGCCAGCGGGTCGGTAAAGATGGTTTGCTGCAGGCGGCCTGATCAAAGCCCGCTCCGGCCTTCTGGAAATCTTCTAAACACAACTCAATTTGTTGACTGTGAGAGCTCATATATGTCTGACGTTGGTGATATTGCCTTGCGGCCGAGCGGTAGTTCGGTTCCGTTCGGCCGGCAGGAGATTGTCCTTTTTCCTTCGCCAAAGCGAATAACAGCGCAACTGAATAGCAAAACATTTGCCGATAGCCGCGATGTCATCGTTCTTCACGAAAAGGGGTACCGTCCGGTTTGGTATTTTCCTCGTGCAGACGTCGATATGGCGCTTCTTTCTCCGTATGCTCAAACGTCGCATTGTCCACGCAAGGGCGATGCGGCGTACTACGGTGAAAAAAGTTCTACAGAGGACGCCGGACCGATCGCATGGTCTTACGAAGATCCCTTACGGAACATTGAAGAAATACGAGACCGCATCGCATTTTACTTTGATCGCATCGACGATTGGCGAGAAGATGGCGAAATAGTCCGGGGTTCTGTGCCTGACCCGTTCGTCCGGATTGACGTTCGTTCTGTCTCGGATGTTGTCGAAGTCTTGGTTGGCGGAGAGCTCATTGCAAAATCGATCGCGGCGAAAATGCTTTATGAAACTGGCCTGACGTCGCGCATTTACATCCCACCCAAAGACGTAAAAACGAGATATCTGATACGTTCCGACACAGCAACGTATTGCATTTATAAGGGCGCTGCGTCCTACGCACATGTCGAAGTTGGTAACGATCCGATTAAAGATGCGGCGTGGCGTTACCGTGATCCAAAGCCGGAAAGCGTTCAGATCAAAGATCATTGGTGCTTTTGGCTTGAAAAAGTTGACGAAATCCGCATCGGCGGCAGACTGGTCGCAAAACCAGAAACCGTCCCCAAGCACTACAATAAAAGCTCTGAAACAACGCCGATCTAACGTACCTCGCGGCGCACATATAATAGTTCAACAACAGTAAGGAAAACAAAGATGACCGAGTTCACATTTGAAGCGGGAAAAGCTATCGAAATCGCATTCGCTTCGATACGAAAAGGTTTTGAGATGCAGATTCAGGATGAATATTTCCCGAAAGCCATGCCCCTAATCCAGGAATATGGCGGACGGCCGATCGGTCGCCTTGCCGTTGAAAGCACGCCGTTTGGCCACATTCAATGCGACGTGGTCATGTTCTTCGAATGGCCAAGCGTTGATGCTTACACGAAATTTTGCGCTGATGAACGCTTTCAACCTATAAGGGCGATCCGCGATGAAGCAGCGGCGTATTTGAACAACGGCAATTTCTTCTCGGTCGAGAACACAGTCACCGCTTCACTGGACTCGCAAAAGGTTTACCCTTTATTCGGTGCGTGGGTTGATGCAAAGCGCGCTGAGAACGTCATGATTTTTCAGCAAAACGTGGCGACGGTACAAGAAGAGATCGGGGTTAGAAACCTTGTAAGATTTGAGCATTTGGCAAGTTCTCCCGGGCCGTTTAGGCCTGATTTTGTCGGTCTGACCCAGTGGCCCGGCGCCGATGAATTCCAACAGTTCATAATGTCGGAAGTTTACCGGGAGAATGTTCATCACCGCGACCTTGGCGCCAAGCGGTTCGACCTGTTTGTGACCAAATCCCAATAGGTTGATCGAAAGTCATTGCGTAGTTGGCCTCACCAGTTGAGCGATTGATAGAAGTTGGTTCAATGCGTCGCTTGTCGACTGTTTAGACGGGCGACGCTATCCTCCAGTTCCATCTAAACACCTTATCTCGGTGTCCATCAAACCGGGGACAGGCCAAGTATCGTACTCGTTTCAAAGCTGTCGCGATTGCATAACTTCAGAAGGCCTCAAGCCAGATTTTCCAATTTCTTCCAAGATCAACCTAAATGCGCTATCTGGCGACCGGCACAAGGTTCGATATCGCTTCACGAAGGGGAGCCACTCACAAGTACCAATAAAAACAACTCTTTACGTTAGAATCACGACGCGGCCCCATTTTGATTCTCGAACTTTTCTGCTGATTTTTTTTCACTCATTCGTCGGTGCACTGGCCAGCACCCGGCAAAAAAGAAAGCGCAAAGCTGGTCGTTCAGCTTCTGGAATTGATGAGCTTGTGCAATTTGGATTCAAAAAACCTGTTGTTCCAAAGCTTCAACGTCTCAGCCTCTGCTGAGCGCAAGAAACGATCAACATCGCTCTTTGCCTCGCTCCAATCGATTGATCGAATACGTTTAGTCAATTCGGTTTCGAGCCATGAGATATCTACGGTGAGTTTATTTTCATCTGACCAGGGGCCGAACTGACGGAGAGCCGCTTCCAAGTGAGGCAAGTTTGGCGAAATACCCTGCGCCACATACCACGAGAAATCGAACCAATCGCGCCCTTTTAAGAATTCTCGACACAGCAGCGCGTGAATCTTGAGGGCAAAATTTGATTCGAGATTCTGATGGC
The DNA here is from genome assembly GCA_021776435.1 of Parvularculaceae bacterium. Classification (GTDB taxonomy): domain Bacteria; phylum Pseudomonadota; class Alphaproteobacteria; order Caulobacterales; family Parvularculaceae. Next base: position 16,085 of record JAJFFW010000088.1, read on the forward strand.
GCACTTCGTAGTCAACCGGAAAGTCGAGATACGAATATTTGTCCGTGGAATGTTCCGGCGGCTGAACATCAATCTCCAATTTTATCTTCAGCTTTCTACGCGGATCTCGTTTTCCGATCGACAAATCTAACTGATTGACAATCGAATTATCCTTAATGACAGCGTTACGGATTCGACTGTCCATCTGCTCTTTGGTAACCGTTTCGGGCTGCAGGCCATATTCTTCAAACGTCTCTGTAAGAACTTTCAAGAAAGGCGCCCAGTCGAATTTCAAGTCAGGTTCCAACAGCATGAAATCTAGGTCTTCAGAAAAGCGGGGTAGCTTGTGAAGAATGCGCAGGCTGGTTCCGCCCTGGAAAACGGCCACGTCAAAAAACTTCGCCCGCCAGAGCCCATAGAGGGCAATTTCCTGAATAATTTCCTTGGTTGCATTCTCTTGCTCGACTTCATTGGCGGCCTCGTAGCTAGCCAATCGGGCACTGATAATCTCATTCATAATTGTGCCCCCTTTTTCGAAGCCATGTGGTTTTCCTTCATTTCGCGCATATCCGTTTCAAGTCGTGACAGAAACGCATTCGTGGATTTATGTTTATACACGCCCTTTAAGGCGGGGAATTCTTTGATGCGTGTCTGAACAAGGTGAGTCTCGTCAATTCGTAGTCCGGTTTGTAGCCAATCGAGACTTGTCCATTCCTGCTTCCTGTGAGCGACCATATCCATCAACGCCCGCAGCGGCGACGCCACAAGCACAGCTTGGTCGCTGATAACGTGTCGATGAACGCCCGCGAGGAAATCCGATTTGTGAAGCGCCAACGGATTGAATTCGAAATGGCCAAAGTCCGGGTGGTCAATCTCTTTTGATTTTCGTCCCGGGGTCACGCTGACAGTTGTGTAAACGGCTTCTGGAATCCAGCCATGAAAGGCTAGCGCCGTTTCCATAGAGATATAGCTGCCGATAACGAGAATCTGAGCGAGCGCAAAAGGATGAACCGGATATTTGCGGTGTGGCGCCGCCAAAACATATAAGCCCCGCTTAATTCGTACGAGGTCGCCCGACTGCAAGGCGCGCTTCACTTGGCCATAGCGTCGGTCATTGCTACCGCCTAGAATGCGGCCAATTTGCTGGTCGCTCAGAACCCGGTCCGCGTAACCGGTGCTAGTAATATGTGAAACCAACGCACTCATAAAATTCCTAATACTGTCACAATATGACAGTTACGAGAATTATTCATTAATTGCAAGATGACCGCCCTTTCCCAAATGGCCAGGGCGACCGCCATTCACAAAATCACCGTCATTTCCTGTAAAACTGCCCGGAATTCGGCCTTTGGCGCCTGACAAAGAGTTCGATATGCGTGCACGAAGGGGCGCCATCGCTCAAAACTATCTCTCCCTCGTTTCAAGATTCTCCGTCGTCCGGGCGCGCGCCGGGCGGCACCATGGCGGTCCGGCAAGATTGATCCGGGTTCAATGTCCTTATCCTGAGCCAGACGAAAGACCCGCTTTTTCGCATCATGCTTTAATTGTCCAGGAAACTGCGAAGCTTCCGTGACCGGCTCGGGTGTTTGAGCTTCCTCAGCGCCTTCGCTTCGATCTGGCGGATACGTTCGCGGGTGACCGAGAATTGCTGACCGACCTCTTCAAGAGTGTGATCCGTGTTCATACCGATACCAAAACGCATCCGCAGCACCCTCTCCTCACGCGGCGTGAGGGAGGCCAGAACCCGGGTGGTTGTCTCTCGCAGGTTCGACTGAATGGCGGCGTCGATGGGCAGGATCGTGTTCTTGTCCTCGATAAAGTCGCCGAGGTGGCTGTCCTCTTCGTCGCCAATCGGCGTTTCAAGGCTGATTGGCTCCTTGGCGATTTTCATCACCTTACGGACCTTTTCAAGAGGCATAGAGAGCTTTTCGGCAAGCTCTTCCGGGGTCGGTTCCCGGCCAATTTCGTGAAGCATCTGACGCGAGGTTCGCACGATCTTGTTGATGGTCTCGATCATATGCACAGGAATACGAATGGTGCGCGCCTGGTCGGCGATCGAACGGGTAATCGCCTGGCGGATCCACCAGGTGGCATAGGTCGAAAATTTATACCCACGACGGTATTCAAATTTATCGACCGCTTTCATCAGACCGATATTGCCTTCCTGAATGAGATCCAGGAATTGCAGTCCGCGATTGGTGTATTTCTTCGCAATGGAAATGACGAGACGCAGATTGGCCTCGACCATTTCCTTCTTGGCAATGCGCGCTTCGCGCTCGCCCTTTTGCACTGTCTGTACGATACGCCGGAAATCAGCGACGGTAAGGCCAGTCTCGGTCGAAAGATTACCGATCTCGTCGCGGATTGTGTTGATCTGATTTTCACCACGGGTGACAAAGTTCTGCCAGCCCTTCGACTTTTTCTCTCCGATACGATCAAACCATTCCGGGTCAAGCTCGGCGCCGACATAATCGTCGAGAAATTCCTGGCGATTGACGCCATAACTGTCTGCCAGGCGGACCAGCTTCCCCTCAAGCGCCATCAAACGGCGATTGATATCATAGAGCTGTTCGACGAGCGCCTCGATGCGCTGGTTGTTCAAGCGCACGCCGCGCACACGCTCGACAATGTCTTTTTGAAGCTTCTTGAAGCGTCGCTTTTGCGAAGCCGAAAGGTCTTCACCCTTCAGTTGCTCTTCAATCATGATGTCTTGAAGACGGCGCAGTTTTTTATAATCGTCCGAGATCGCTTCGAAATTCGCCATCACCTCGTCACGAAGTTCCGCCTCCATGGCGGATAATGAGAGCGCGCCCTCATCAAATTCATCCTCTTCTTCTTCGCCGCTCTCCGCCTTTTCCGCCTCTTCTTTCTGGACACGTTCGGCGACATCAGGCTGGGTCATGTCCGGTCGAGCTTCCGGGCCACCCCCATAGGTGGCGTCGAGGTCGATAATATCGCGGAGCAAAACGCGACCTTCGTTGAGCTCGTCACGCCAAACAGTGATCGCCTCAAAAGTGAGCGAGGATTCACACAAGGCCTTGATCATGGTCTCGCGACCGGCCTCGATGCGCTTGGCGATGGCGATTTCACCCTCGCGAGACAATAATTCAACCGAGCCCATTTCGCGCAAATACATCCGCACCGGATCATCGGTGCGATCTGCGGCGGCGCCGGTATTGGTCGTAACGGTCGTCTCGGCTTTCTTGGCGAGCGCCTTACCTTCAGGAGCGGTATTTTCACTATCCGCTTCCGTTTCAGCACCGGTCGCAGACGCTTTGTCCTCTTCGGTCTCGTCGTCTTCGTCCGTTTCGACGACCGTGATCCCCATTTCGGAGAGCTTCGCCATCACATCTTCGATCTGCTCTGAAGCAAATTGTTCCGATGGCAATACCGAATTCAACTCATCATAGGTGACATAGCCGCGCGTTTTCGCTGCTTTGATCATCTTTTTTACGTCGGCATCAGATAGGTCGAGGATTGGGCCATCCTTGACTTCCGCTTCCGTGGTCTCTTTGACCGCCTTCTTCGTCATGCTTTGCACCTACCGATTGGACTTTTTTCCAACGCTTGCTTTCATGCGTTCTAAAACATCGTCGAGCTGCTTTGGCGAATCCATTTCCGCCTCAGATCCTGTGCGGGATTTGCTCGCGTTCATTATCTCTTTTTTAGCCGCCGCCGCCGCTTTCCAAAGAGTGTCTCCTTCAGTGAACATCTGAGATGCAGCGCGCTCCACCTCCTGCTTGAAAGTCGTTTCAAACAGATGGTGCGCAAGGGCATTTGCAAATCCCCATTCCGCTTCGTCAATCTCAGCTTCCGGACGCAAGTACCTCTCTTTTTTGAGCTGATCGTCGTTAAAGACGCGCTCCATCGTGGTGACTGCACCGGTTGTGGAGAGATGGCTCTTGAGCGCCGCCCTGTCAAGGCCGGGATCAGCCGCAAGGGCGTCAAGAATCGCCCCTAAGACCCCCCTGAGCCCTGAATCTTCGACTCGAAGACCTAGAAAGGCAGATTCCTGGCGTTCAACGAGAGCGGGGTGGTTCAGCGCAGCCAGGATGAGTGACGCCTCTCGCCGCCAGTCCGACGGTGCGGCGCGCCTTTTGAGGTCCGCGCTAGGGCGCAGGGGTTGCGAAGGATGGCGTGTCCCACCTCCATTCCTGCCCCCCCCGGGATTGCGCTGCCAGTTTCTTTCCCCCACTGCGCTGCTGTCCCGATGACTTCTCGCTGGCGGCGAAAAACGCGCACTCAGCCGATTGGCGAGATCATCGCCATAGGCGCCCCGGACATCGCGGTCGGCGATGGTTTTCACCAATTCGCGTAGATGCGCACGCAACGCGGCGCGGCGTTCCGGCGTATCGAGCGCATGCGACTCCACCTCGCGCGCCCATAACACATCGACCAGAGGCAGTCCCTGATCCACAACGGCTTCAAATGCGCCTGCACCCGCCGCCCGTATCAAGTCATCCGGATCATGACCTTCTGGCAAGAAACCAAACGAAAGCGACTTACCGGGCTTTAAGAGCGGCAACGCCCGGTCGATTGCACGATGCGCGGCGCCAACGCCAGCGCGGTCTCCGTCGAAACACAAAATTGGTTCATCGGAAACACGCCACAAAAGCGCCAACTGGTTTTCCGTAAGCGCCGTACCCAGAGGCGCAACTGCGCACTTTATGCCCGCCCCCCACAGCGAAATCACATCCATGTAACCTTCGCAGACAATGATTGCGCGACCCTCTGTCGTCGCGACCTGCCTGGCTGGGGCAAGATTGTATAAAACTGATCCTTTGTGAAAGAGCGGCGTTTCAGGAGAATTTAGATATTTGGCGCGCGCATTAGGATCAAGCGCCCGCCCTCCAAATGCAATGACCTGACCACGGGCGCCGAGGATCGGAAACATGATCCGGTCACGAAAACGATCATAGCTTGCACGGCCGTCTTCCGGTTTGATGAGCAACCCCGCGTCGATCAAGATTTGTTCCGTAAACCCCTTATTGATGAGATAATCTTTTAACCCAGACCGCCCCGCAGGGGCGTATCCTATCCCGAACGCTTCAATCTGTTCACCTGATACCTCTCGGCCCTTGAGATAGGTCGCAGCCTCACGCCCATCGGCGCGGCGCAGCATCGCGCCAAAGAAAGCCGCAGCGGCACCGCACGCTTCCGACAAAGACAGCGCGCGTTCCGCATGCGCTGCATCGCTCGGGCTTTCCTTCGGCAACTCCATCCCTGCATCTTCAGCCAGGAGCGCGACCGCTTCATGAAATGAGAGTTTTTGCGTTTCCTGCAAAAAAGCAATCACATCGCCATGCTTGCCGGAGGAAAAATCGTGGAAAAAACCCTTCTGATCATTGACGAAAAAAGACGGAGTTTTCTCCTTGGAAAAGGGCGAGAGCCCCGCCCACTCATTGCCTTGTTTCTTGAGTTTCACATACCGCCCGATGACATCAGAAGGCCGTAGGCGGGCTTTCAGCTCATCGAGAAATTCCGGCGTGAAACGGGTCATGGTGCGATAAAGATTCTATTGCCAACAGTGCAAGCGGACGTGAATTCAGATCAGCGCTATTTTCATTACAATAGCATGAGAAACCAGGCGATATTGTACGCGACAGGCGCAGGATCACACAGGTTTTCCACAGGTCCGGATCTGTTCCTGATATTCAAAAGTGGTGGAAGCCGATTAATTAAGGCGGATTGAAGAGCAAGAACCGCTGAGTGAATTTTCCAACTACCCCAGCGCTTTTTTCATCAAGGCGCCGGCGAGAGAGAAATCCATCGCCCCGGAATAACGTTCTTTCAGCGCATTCATGCATTTCCCCATATCTTTCAGGCCGCTGGCTGCGTATTCACTGATCACTTCAGCAACTGCGCCTTCGATTTCTGCTTCGGAAAGCTGCTTGGGAAGGAACTCCCGAATCACTTCGATTTCAGCTCGTTCCTGTTCTGCGAGGTCCGGACGCCCGCCATCTTCATACGCTTTTGAGCTGTCTTCACGCTGCTTCACCATTTTCGCTAGAATGGCGAGGATTTCCTCATTGCTAACGCCCTCGCAACGGTCAACGCCACGCGCAGCAATGTCCCGGTCCTTAATAGCGGCGTTGATCAGGCGCAGCGTCGAAACGCGCAGCTTCTCATCTCTGGCCTTCATCGCCGCTTTTAACGCGGTATCGATTTTCATTCGCAACATTATGCTTCTCCAGTTCGCCGGTTCACGTGGCGAAGGTCCCGCCTATGCTCCTGCGCATATTATTAAGCCACTGTTTTTATTGGGTAATTAAACTATTATCCGTTCTTGACCCTGTTAACGCTTTCACCTAGCTTCCCGGCAATTTGGCACGCCGGATGGTTCCTCGATTTCGACCGTCTCCGGTTACAACGCGTTAATATTTGAGTCAGAAACAGATATGCGCCCATGCGAGTAAGTCAAGAGTCCGTTGTAAGGAAAACCGCAGTGTTGGTTCTCGCCGACGGAACCACGTTTTTCGGTTCCGGCCTCGGCGCAAGTGGTGAAGCGGTCGGCGAGGTTTGTTTCAACACCGCTATGACGGGTTATCAAGAGACCCTCACCGACCCATCCTATGCGATGCAGATCATCGCATTCACCTTCCCCCATATCGGCAATACCGGCGTTAATGGCGAAGACGTTGAAAATGCCTCCCCAGAAGCCGCAGTGGCGGCGCGCGGCGCGATATTCCGCGCGCCCGTCACCAGCCCATCGAATTATCGCGCACAACTTGACTTATCGGCCTGGCTAAAACGGCGGGGCCTTATCGGGATTACTGACGCCGACACCCGCGCCCTAACGATTCACATTCGCGAAAACGGGATGCCCCATGCGGTAATCGCACATAATCAGGCAGGTCGGTTTGATATCGGCGCTATGACTGAACGCGCCCGCGCCTGGGCTGGCCTTAAGGGACGTGACCTCGCAATGAGCGTTACAACTCTAAAGCCCTACAATCACGACGAAGGGGGTTGGCGTTGGGGCGAAGGCTACACCAGACGCGCCGCAAAAAATCCGCACGTCATAGTTGTTGATTTCGGCGTTAAAAGAAACATCTTACGCCAACTTATCGAAACGGGTTGCCGCGTCACCGTTGTTTCCGGCTCAACCAACTTTGAAGAAATAATGGTCCAGGCTCCGGATGGTGTCGTCCTTTCAAACGGACCGGGGGACCCAGCCGCAACCGGTGTATACGCCGCGCCTGTCGTCCGCTCACTGATCGATGCTAAAATTCCTTTACTAGGTATTTGTCTCGGTCATCAGATACTGGCGTTGGCCGCGGGCGCCAAAACCACAAAAATGACCCAGGGCCATCATGGCGCTAATCATCCGGTCAAAGATCTGGCGACGGGTAAAGTAGAAATCGTCTCCATGAATCATGGCTTCACTGTCGACAACGTATCGCTGCCTGCAAATGTCAAAGAAACCCATGTCTCGCTCTTCGACGGCACAAATTGCGGGATTGCACTCAAGGATGCGCCAGCCTTTTCGGTGCAATACCATCCGGAAGCCTCGCCCGGCCCGCAGGACAGTTTTTGTATTTTCGAGAGGTTTGTTGATGGGTTGCGCGCCGTCTGAGCGCCTTCACAACTGACTCAGCATACCCGTTTCGATGAATGGGCCAGCTCAGGCGAGAAGCCTAAGCCATACTGGTCGAGATAGGAATCAGCCTCAGCCCAGTACCGATCGGCGATCTCCACCGAATGGGCGAGGTTTTCGCGAAGCGATTTCTGCGTGCTTGGCGAACTCGCCAAATAGAGCCGGTTTCCATGAAGCGTCCAATTGATCGGTTCGTAAGTCGCCAGAACTCCAGTCGTCAGAACTCCTTTGGCGATCGTATTTGTGCAATAGCCGCCATAAGCTGGCTCAAATCGCGACGTGTTCGTGGTGAACTGATTATGGTTTACTGAAGAAGCGAAATATTTCATCGCGCCATTATAATGCCCCGTGAAGTTAGGGCTGCCTTTCACGGACATATGCTCGGCAAAAAAGCCGACAGGACTATAGCCCTCGATTGCAATACTGGTTTCAGATTTTTTTGATACCGGTGAAAAGCCTTCAGCGACAGCCCTATCCTTAGGTGAAGCAACGGGCAGGACCAGCGCCGTGTGCGCAGGTTCTGCAACTGCTTCGAGGGAAGCTTGCAACACGGCCATGTCATTTTCATAAATAGCTTCGGGCAGAGACTGGTTTTGAGCGGCGACCGGCGCCGTTGCTATTGCGAGGACAGCAAGAACACTGGCAGCGGCGACGAAACGCGATTTCAGGAATTTCATAATACGGGTCTCCTCTGACTGCCTTCAAAAGATAGGCCTGTCAGCGAACACGTACCAATCACGCTTGATCAGCACCGATCACAAGACTTGTATTGGCGCGTGATGAGCTTTGCACGATCGACACACAGTCATAAGGTTTCCTTCCTTGTCGACAAGCGCTATCAAAAGGGCATGAGCCAGACCCCTCCCCCCTTTCAAGTCAAGGTCGTGCCGGTCACGCCTTTCCAGCAAAATTGCTCGATTATCCGTGCGCCCAGCGGAGTCGCCGCAGTCGTCGACCCCGGCGGTGAACCTGAGAAAATTCTTAAAGCGGCGGAAGAATTCGATGCTCGGATTGAAAAAATCTGGCTCACTCACGGCCATCTCGATCATGCAGGCGGAGCCGAGGCGATCAAACGAGCCACGGGTGCATCCATCGAGGGTCCGCACAAAGAAGAAATCTTCTGGCTTGAAAAGATCGAAGAGAGTGCCCGGAAATACGGAATGCCCGGTGGTGAGAACTGCATGCCTGATCGTTGGCTTGACGAAGGTGACGTGCTGACGCTCGACGGGCTTGAGTTTAAAACCGCCTTCACACCCGGACATACGCCTGGACATGTGGTCATCTACCATGAAGGCGCTCGGATTGCTTTCGTCGGTGATGTAATTTTTGCAGGGTCCGTCGGTCGTACCGATTTTCCACGCGGCGATCAGCAGACTTTGATCGACTCGATCATTTCAAAACTCTGGCCACTCGGTGACGACATGCAATTTGTTCCCGGTCACGGGCCAATGTCCACTTTTGGCAAAGAACGCCAGACAAACCCATTCGTATCGGACGCCGTCCTCGCGCGCACCCCGCGTTAATGCGAAGCCTCATTTAGAGCGCCGGGCTAAAAAGTGGTCCTTCGACAAGCTCAGGATGAGGTCCGGTTTTTCGCGAAACCGGCGCGACCACAAACAAAACTATAGCATCGGGCGATCCTGATTTATCGCCCGATGCGATAGCGCCCGCAAATTTCCTTTGGTTCCTTGACGCCTAAATTGGGATTCCGCCACCAGAAGTATATCCTGATTTTTTATACAACTTTTAATTGAATTGCTTTTTACTACACACGTTAATTGGATGTTTTACCGAACCAATTGATGCTGACTCTAGGATCCAGCGAAGAGGACGCAATGATTGATATCATTAGCTTTTTTCGGATGAAGACGAATGCCAAGGGCTCACCCAAGGCCAACGATCAGTTGCGGGCGAAGTTAGCCTATTATGGCGATGCAGGCGTTGCGAAACGTCATGTCGCGCACTATGCTTATCCACTTGAAGGCTCTGACAATAGGTTGATTCGCCCCATAGCGGACGCCCTTCAAGCACGGGGGTTCTCAGTCAACAAAGCCTCTCTTGGAGGGTTGGCCATCGAACATCTTAGCGACGTGGCTTCAGAAGAATTTGACATGCTAACAGCTGAATTATCCGGATGGTTCGCAGCCAAACAGTGGGAATATGATGGCTGGGAATGCGCCATTATCTATGTTGAAAGAAAACAAGCATGTTGAGGAAACGCTGATCAGGCATGCGTCCACTGCGGCCCGGTTAAAACGAATACCGTCCCAAACAACAGACTTACTCCTCTCTCCGTGTAGGGCAATCACCTTAAACGAACACGAAGAATGCTGCGAACGCTCTCGCTTACTCGTCACCTTCAGTTTCAAGCAGAGCCTGACCGATTGTATTTGCGTCAGTACCAAACCAAACCGAGTCTGACGGCGCATGGTAATGCATGTGACGCACCGTCCCACCGCCCGAGGGGATCGGTGTCTCGCTGAAGAATTTTTGTGTCTCCGGGTCAAACCCAACAAGGAGATTCGGTTGCGGCCCTGTCGCCACCACCCAGATGCGGCCATGACTGTCGGACGCCATACCATAGGGTCTCGCATTCTGGCCTGACGGCAAACCCCACTCATCAATGCTATTTTTGTGCGGATCATAAACGCCAAGCTGGCCCATCACATAATCCACATACCAAACCCGGCCATCGGCGGTCACCTCCAATCGGCGTGGGCGCGCTTCTTCCCGAGGCAACATAATCTCCTTGAGAGTCAACGTCGCCGGATCGATTTTGGCAAGTTTGTTTGTTCCGAACAGTGCTGTCCAGACGGCTCCGTCTGGTCCGATTTTAATGCCGTAGGGTCGCGAACGTTCAGTCTTCGGCGCAATAAGATCGACCTTGCGTGTTTTCATATTCAACCGGCCAACGAGGTTTCCGCCCTGGACTGTGAACCAGACATTTCCAATTCCATCAAAGACCAGCGTATGCGGATCATGTGCAACCGGATCTGGCATCGGAATCTTTTCAAGTTTCCCGGTTTGCGGGTCATAACGACCAATGATGCCTTTGCGGTTTCCGGCATACCAAACGATTCCCTCTTCATCGACGATCAGATTGTGAGGGCCGGACCCTTCCTCCAGGGTGATTTTGGTCATCTCTCCAGTCTGAACATCAAAATGCGCGAGATAGCCGTCACCCTGACCGACGAACCAAACAGAGCTCGCGCTTTCCGCATAGGGATCGCGCGGGCGCGACTCTTCCCAAGGCACATGCCATTCTCTGATATTTACTGTGCTTTGCGCAAAGGTCGCCGTTGGCGCAGTGAAGACCATAAAAACCAGTAACCAATCAAACCTGCGCATCGCCTACTCCCCTTATTCGAACATCAAAAAAGTTTCCGATGCCGTGTAAATTAACACACTCATGGCATTCTAACAAATTCCCACCAGAGTGGCGCCAAGTTCAGCAATCTTTTAACGCTATGCTTACTGAATGACCTTCCGTAACAGGACGAAATGCTCATCCCAGCCAACATCGTGATCGGCTGCCGCCGAAAATGCTTTATCCCCAACATTCTCGAAACCGTCATGGATGAGCGTCAGGACCGTGCCGTCCCCCACAGATTCAAGTGTCCACTTACAGGTGGTCTCTATCCCGTTGAGCTCTTCATGAGTGAATGTGTACACAAGTCGCTCATAGGGCTTTGCCTCTAATACGCGGCCCCAGCAAACTTTTTCAGTTTCTTTACCCGGCGTATTGGACATTAACTCAAAGCCCTTGCCTTCTTGCAAAGTTCCGTCACTTCGATGAAACCATTCAGACAATTTGCCAGGGTCAGTCAAAAATTTCCAAACCCGTTCGCGCGTCGCCTTCAGAAATACCGTTTTGATGATTACTGGATTGGTCATGTTTCTCTCTCCACAACTGCTTTGAGCTTCGTGAGGTGTTCGTCCCAAAATTGTTCAAATTGATTGATCCAATCCGCAGCGGATTTTAGAGCATCCGGATTGAGTCGGTTAATCCGCTCACGGCCTTTATTCTCGACGCAGACGAGTCCCCCCTGTTTGAGGATTGCAAGATGTTTGGCGATCGCCGGGCGCGTCATATCAAATTCAACGACAAGATCGCCGATACGTCGCGGACCCTCCGCCAGCATGGCGATAATCACTCGCCGTGTCGGATCCGCCAGGGCGCGAAAGACTGGTTGAGAGGAGTGTTGTGAGTGCACAATATAAAACCCTTTGGTTGCACATTTATTAGATACCTTTTGGTTTCATGTCAATAATGTAAACTTTCCTTTTTTCAAATCACAAGCTAGCTTCGGCTCGCTGTGCATTCCGCTTCAAGCAGGGGTTTGTCTATACGGAATGCGCCTTACATAAATCTTCCAGGAGCCAACCGCATGACCCGTCATCTCGCGCTCGCCTGCGCATCCGTCCTCGCTCTCTCAGCCTGTCAGAATGCATCCGAAAATTCGGGTGCAGCGTCATCGACAAAGAGTGATGACCTCACCTCGGCCTCTCAAGACCGTGATATTCTTCCCGCTTCAGCCAAGCCGGTTTCCTATGAGATCACCATTACGCCGAACCTAGAAACCAAGACATTCACAGGGGAAGCGACGCTCGTCTTCGACGTGGTGAATGAAACAGATCAAATCATCGTCAACGGACTCGACCTTGAAGTCGTCGAAGCGCGGATTGACGGGGCGCCGGTGGAAGCCGATGTGCAGGCTGACAGTCAACGCATCGCATTCATCTCTGCGGCTCCAATTGCCACGGGACAGCACACGATCACAACGTCCTATAGCGGTATAATTTATGAACAATCCGCCGGACTTTTCCATGTTGAATATCCAGCTAAGGACGGAGAGCAACTGATGCTCGCCAGCCAGTTCGAACCAGGAGATGCTCGCCGCCTGGCGCCGATGTGGGACGAACCCGGCCTCAAAGCGACATTTAAAATGTCGGTAATAGCCCCTGAGGAGATGAGCGTAATTTCGAATACGCCTGTCGCCAGAACCACCGCAGAGGAGAATGGCCAAAAGCGGATTGATTTTGAACCCACACCGAAAATGTCGTCCTACCTGCTCTTTCTTGGCATGGGCGACCTCTCTCGCATCTCACAAGTAGAGGATGGCGTCGAGCACGGCGTGGTCACCAAAGCTGGCGACCAAGAAAAAGGACGCTTTGCTCTGGACTCGTCAGTGGCCCTTCTACCCTACTTTAACGATTATTTCGGCGTTCCCTATCCATTGGAAAAACTCGATCATATCGCCGTACCCGGCGCGGGTGGCTTTGGCGCCATGGAGAATTGGGGCGCGATCATGTATTTCGAATCCGCCCTCGTACTCGATCCAAAACTATCGACCCCAAGGGACAAGCAGCGCGTGTTTGGCGTTGTTGCGCACGAAATGGCGCATCAATGGTTTGGCGACCTTGTCACCATGGCGTGGTGGAACGACCTCTGGCTCAATGAAGGCTTCGCCTCGTGGATGGCCAGCAAATCGACCGACAACTTTCATCCTGCATGGAATCCCTGGCTGCGGGCGGCTGGCGGACGCAACCGGGCAATGTCAATCGACTCATTTTCTTCGACTCATCCGATCGTACAAAACGTCCGTAATATCGAAGAAGCCAATCTCGCATTTGACGCCATTACGTATCTTAAGGGCCAGGCCGTCATTCGTATGATTGAAGCCTATGTGGGCGAAGATGCCTTCCGCGAAGGCGTCCGTGCTTATATGCATGATCATGCCTACGGGAATACAACGACTGCGGATCTTTGGCGCGCATTAGAAGCGGCGTCCGACGCCCCTATTCGCGATATCGCTCGTGATTTCACAACACAACCCGGCGTGCCATTAATTAACGTAAGCAGTGTCGTTTGCGACGATGCGCGCGATGTCAGCGTCGTAACCCTTTCCCAGGGCCGTTTCGCCGCAGACGAAGCTTCAAAAGCAGAGGAGCTCGTCTGGCAAGTTCCTGTGACGGCGACCACTGTCGGGAATACGAAGACAGCGCGTACGACGATATCGGGAGCGCAACTGCAGGAGATGAAGGTTGAGGGCTGTGGCGCCGTTAAAATCAACGCCGCAGAAACATCCTATTTCCGCACAAACTACGAAGCGGGTGCTTTTGATGCGCTCGACTCCTCATGGACATCCCTTGATGCGGCTGACCAGCTTGGCCTGCTGAATGACGCCTATGCACTCGGACAGACGGGCGACGCCCCTTACGGACGTTTTCTAACTCTATCTCAAAATGTCACCACCGACGCCGAACCGCTTATTCTTTCAAATGTCGCCGCCAATCTCAGCGCCATTGACCAACTCTATACAGGTCGCCCCTCAAGAGAGGCATTTGCAGCCTTCGCCCGTGAACGACTCGGGCCTGTGCTTGATCATCTCGGATGGGAAAAAGCCAGCGGCGAAAGCGATAACCTGGCTTCCCTGCGTGCGAGCTTAATCGGAACCCTCGCACGACTAGGCGATGAGGCAACGCTGAATGAAGCGCATCGCCGTTTCGCCCTTTATGAAGAGAACCCGGACGCGGTCGGCGCAGATATCTTGAGGACGATCGTTTCTGTCGTCGCCTCTAACGCCGATGAAGCGATGTTCGAAAAACTTTTCAAACGTGCTCAGAATGCTTCAAGCCCACTTGAACAAAGACTTTACCTCTTTGCGCTCACCGGCGTTCGCGATGAAACACTCGCCGCAAAGGCGCTCGAATTATTTCTAACGGCTGACGATGTTCCAACACAACTACGAGCGCGTTTGATCTCGGGGGTTGGCAATCAACACCCTGAGCTGGTTTGGTCATTTTACATTGAACGGCGCGCCGATGTTGACGCTCTGTTAGACCCTTTAAGTCGGCACGGTTATCCGGCTGGCCTTGTCGGTAGTTCCTTAAACGTTGAGACCGCTGATCAGCTTGAAGCCTTTGCTAAGGACAACCTCCCAGCGAGCGCCGGGGCGGCAATCGCCCGTACAGTGAACCGCATGCGATATCGCGCCCAGATACGAGATTTGCGCCTCCCTGAGCTCGACGATTGGCTGGCTGAGCACGCTGGCTAATTCTCAAATCTCACAACAATGAGAACCGGCGCGGCCTTAGGGCTGCGCCGGTTTTACATGAATGCCGGCATAAACCGCAATTAGCGCTTTCCCCCGGCCACGGTTTCAAATAAGACGCTCCCTTAGCCAGAAATAGCAAACTGTTCCCGCCGCGCACGAGCCAGCATTCGCCGCGTCGGGAGCGATCGCGCGCGAGTTTAGTGAATGCCCAAACGCACAGACATCGCCTCCATCCTCATCATCGGAGCGGGACCGATCATCATCGGCCAGGCTTGCGAGTTTGACTATTCCGGCGTCCAGGCCATCAAAGCGCTGAAAGAGGAAGGGTATCGCGTCGTCCTGGTCAATTCCAATCCAGCGACGATCATGACCGATCCAGAGCTCGCCGACGCCACCTATATCGAACCAATCACACCTGAGTTCGTTGAAAAGATCATCGCAGCCGAACGTCCCGACGCACTCTTGCCGACCATGGGCGGCCAAACGGCCTTGAATTGCGCATTGCAGCTTGAACAGTCAGGGGTTCTCGCAAAATACGGCGTCGAGATGATCGGCGCACGCGCTGACGCGATCGAGAAAGCCGAGGATAGAGAGAAATTTCGCGCAGCGATGGACGCGATTGGGCTGCAGAACCCGCGGGCCGCTGTCGCCACCTCCCCACCGATCAAAGACGAAAACGGGCGCATCAGTGGATATGATCGGGTCAAGGGTTTTACCGCCGCAATGGAGGTTATCGAAGAGATTGGTCTGCCGGCTATCATACGTCCAGCCTTTACGCTCGGCGGCACTGGGGGCGGCATCGCATTCAACCGGGAAGAATACGAACACATCGTCCGTGCCGGGATCGAGGCCTCTCCCATTGGGCAAGTGCTCATCGACGAGAGCCTTCTCGGCTGGAAAGAATACGAGATGGAAGTCGTGCGCGACCGTAACGACAACTGCATCATTATCTGTTCGATCGAAAATATTGACCCGATGGGCGTGCATACAGGCGACTCTGTGACCGTTGCTCCGGCGCTCACGCTCACAGATAAAGAGTATCAGATCATGCGCTCCGCTTCGATCGCCGTTCTTCGTGAGATCGGCATTGAAACCGGCGGCTCAAACGTACAGTTTGCAGTCAATCCGGAGGATGGCCGGCTCATCGTCATCGAAATGAACCCGCGGGTATCGCGATCATCGGCTCTCGCATCAAAAGCCACTGGCTTTCCGATCGCCAAAGTCGCCGCGAAACTCGCTGTCGGTTATACACTGGATGAACTTTTAAATGACATCACCGGCGCCACGCCTGCATCCTTCGAACCGACCATCGATTACATCGTTACGAAAGTCCCCCGCTTCGCATTTGAAAAATTCCCCGGCGCTGAACCGCTATTAACCACAGCCATGAAATCTGTCGGTGAAGCGATGGCGATCGGTCGGACATTCCAGGAATCCCTGCAAAAAGCGATGCGATCGCTTGAGACAGGTTTGACTGGACTGGACCCAATCGAAATCAAAGGCCTCAGCGAAGGTGATGATATAAACGCATTTCGCGCCGCCCTCGCTGCACCGACCCCTGACCGGTTGCGGGTCGCAGCACAAGCCTTTCGTTTTGGCCTGCCGATCGAACAGGTTCGTGCAATTACCAGCTATGATCCGTGGTTTCTTGAACAAATCGAAGGCATCATCGAAGCCGAGCGTGTCTTGGAACGCGATGGATTACCAGCGGATGGAGAGGCCCTTCGGAAAATAAAATCCATGGGCTTTTCCGATAAGCGCCTTGCCGCACTGGTCGGAGGGAGCGAAACTGAAATTCGTACGCACCGTCACCAACTGAAGGTTCGTCCAGTTTATAAACGTATCGATACTTGCGCCGCAGAATTCGCCGCAAAAACACCTTATATGTATTCCGCCTACGAACCGCCTACTAACGCCATAGAACAATGCGAATCCGCGCCGTCGACTCGCAAAAAAGCGATCATTCTGGGAGGCGGTCCCAACCGCATAGGACAAGGCATCGAGTTCGATTATTGTTGTTGTCACGCGGCTTTTGCACTGGCTGAAATTGGTGTCGAGTCGATTATGGTCAACTGCAACCCAGAAACGGTATCAACCGATTACGACACGTCGGACCGCCTTTATTTTGAACCCCTCACCGCCGAAGATGTACTGGAAATAATCTCTAAGGAACAAGAATCAGGAGAGCTTCTCGGCGTCATCGTACAATATGGCGGACAAACACCCCTGAAGCTTGCGGAAACCCTTGACGCGATGGGTGTGCCTCTTCTGGGAACGCCCTACGACTCCATCGATCATGCCGAAGATCGCGAGCGGTTTCAAAAACTCGTTCGCCAGCTCGGTTTACGCCAACCTGAAAATGCAACGGCGCCCTCAAGAGAGAGTGCGCCAGAGATCGCTGAACGCGTTGGATACCCTCTCGTTACGCGGCCCTCATATGTCCTGGGTGGGCGTGCAATGGAAATCATTCGCGACCGGGAAGGACTGGAACGGTATTTAGCGACAGCGCAAATCGAGATCAGTCAAGATCAGCCGCTATTGCTCGATCAATATCTGCAAAATGCCATTGAGGTCGATGTCGATGCTATCTGTGACGGCGATGACGTCTTTATCGCCGGCGTGATGGAGCATATCGAAGAGGCGGGTGTACATTCAGGCGACTCAGCGTGTTCATTGCCACCACATACCCTTCCAGATGCAATCATTCGCAAGCTGGAAACCGAGACGCGAAAACTCGCTATTGAGCTGGGTGTAATCGGATTGATGAATGTTCAGTTCGCGGTCAAAGATGGCGAAATCTATATCCTCGAAGTCAATCCGCGCGCGTCGCGGTCTGTGCCGTTCGTCGCCAAGGCGATTGGCCTGCCCGTAGCGGCCATCGCCGCCAAGGTGATGGCGGGCGTAAAGCTATCCGCTTTCAACCTAAAAGCACCGACACCAAAACATACCGCCGCCAAAGAAGTCGTTTTCCCATTCTCACGCTTTCCGGGGGTCGATACGGTGCTGGGACCGGAAATGCGTTCGACCGGCGAAGTGATGGGTATCGACCGGGATTTTGACCGCGCACGCGCGAAGAGTCTGCTGGCGGCGGGTTCGCGCATTCCGCTTTCTGGACGCGTTTTTATTTCGTTGAAGAACTCAGATAAACAGTCGATGTCCGGTGCGGCGCGGAAATTAATTGAGATGGGTTTCAAAATCGTCGCAACCTCAGGAACCGCGGACTATTTCATCTCTCAGGGCCTCGCTGTCGAACGAATCAATAAAGTTCTGGAGGGGCGACCCCACATTGTTGACGCCCTAAAAAATGGCGAGATCGATTTAATTTTCAACACAACCGAGGGGGCTCAGTCGATAAAAGACTCCAGATCGATCCGAACCACGGCGCTAACCCAGAAGATTCCATGCATCACGACAGACACCGGCGCCCGTTCAACAGTGCGTGCTATAGAGGCGATGCTTGCAGGAGAACTTGAAGTTGCACCACTTCAGTCTTATTTTCAGGATAAGTGAGCAGGTGACGGCCACGAGTTAACGCGTGGCCGCGCTATTTTTTACGCTCTACTTCAATCTCTTACGAGATTATGCTAAGGTTTTGCATATTAAGAAAGTGCGGACGATGGAGAAAATACCGATGACGGCGGCAGGTTATGACCGCCTCGACGCCGAGATCAGACGGCTAAAAAATCAAGAACGCCCTGCGGTTATCCAAGCGATCTCTGAAGCGCGCGCTCATGGCGACCTATCCGAAAATGCGGAATATCATGCCGCAAAAGAGCGCCAGGGCTGGATCGAAGGCCAACTTATTGAATTAGAAGCGACTATTTCCCGTGCTGAGGTCATTGATTTCACCAAATTGACCGGAGACACAGTTAAATTCGGCGCAACCGTCACGCTCATCGACGAAGATACCGAAGAAGAGAAAGCGTGGCAGATTGTTGGCGATTATGAAGCGGATGTGAAATCTGGTAAAATTTCAGTCTCCTCACCGATCGCGCGCGCCTTGATTGGGAAGGCGGAAGGCGATTCGGTTGAGGTGGTAGCGCCCAGCGGCGCACGCGCTTATGAAATCACCAAGGTTTCATTTCAGTGACGCCATCTTTTGCCGTTACATTTTAAAGCGCTGAGATCTTCTTCTCATACCGGACGGAACGCCTGGGGTTAATTCTCCTCCGGCGAGCCTGTTTCGATGCGCCTCGCCAGACGCTCGACCTGTTCGAGGATCACGCCATCCACCGGGGCGGCCCAGTTTTCAAGACCATCCACCACATGGCCGCCGATAGAGTAAACGACCGTTATCTCTGTGCCGTGGTCCACGACGCTAAGCCTCCACGTCATAGCGCCATCCACCGCGAGACCCTGCAATGGGCCAAGCGCCCCGCGAAGACGCAATAGCTCGCCCGGCTGCACCAGAACCACGGTTAAGTGTTGAACCGATCCGCCATCATGCAAGTTTTCACAAAAACAGCCACCCGCTTTTGGTTCAAGGTAAAAATTCCTGGCATCCCCAGAGTAAGAGTGATCCTTGCTCCACCAATGCTCCGGCTTGAGGAGTTCGTCATAGACTGCGGCAGGCGCCGCAGCGACAAAATGGCTGATATTCACCTCGAAGCCATTCTGCTCCGCCCGGACCACCTCACCGGACGCAGAGTTAGAAACAAAGATAAGGATGGACACCAAACCAAAGATGGTGCGCATGATCATCTCAACCTCCTTTTCCATAGAACGTATTCGGGCCGCGAATAGCCGTCAATTTGCCCCACACAAATTGCTCAAACGTCAACCATCTCGCACGCTTGCCCTTGCCTGCCCTTTCCTCTATAGACCGCCGCTCATTTAGGAATTCCATACCGCCTCACCGGGACCCGCCAAGTTCCAGAGTCGCGGCTCTTTTGCATGAGGCTCCGTTATGGCTCAAGTCGATGTCTTTTACTGTGAAATTCGCGAAACCACTGGCACTGGCGGCGCACGCGCCACCCGCCGTGATGGCTGGGTGCCCGGCATACTCTATGGCGGAGGCGAAGACCCCATAGCGATACGCCTGCGGAGCAAAGAAGTTTCGTTGGCCTATCATGCCGGTCGTATGAAAACGCACCTCGCCAATATCAAAGTGCCCGGCCAGAAGAACCTACAGCCGGTCCTGTCGCGTGAAGTGCAAGTCGACCCGATCAAAGGGTTTCCAATTCATGTCGACATGATGCGTATCGACGACAAAACTCGCATTAATGTTGAAATTCCCGTACGCTTCACGAACGAGGAATCCTCACCGGGTCTCAAACGCGGCGGTGTCTTGAACATCGTTCGTCATGCTGTCGAAGTTTTCTCACCCGCCATGTCCATTCCGGAGTTTTTCGAAGCGGATGTATCTTTGCTCGACATTGGCGACTCAATACATATTTCATCGATCGCTTTGCCTGAAGGTGTGACACCGACGATTACTGATCGCGATTTTACGATCGTTACGATTGCTGCGCCATCCGGCATGCAGAGTGAAGATGACGACGAAGTCGTTGACGGAGAAGCCGAGGCCGAGGCCGAGGCCGAAGCCGAAGCCGAAGCCAAAGAAGGCGAAAGCGAATAAGCGCTTTCTTCGCTCTCGCCTCACGGAGCGCGCATGTTATTGCTGGTGGGCCTTGGCAATCCGGGTGGCAAATATGTGCGCCACCGCCACAATGTGGGCTTCATGGCTGTGGATGCGATCGCAGATGCGTGCCGTTTCGGATCAGCTCGCTCTAAGTTTCAAGGAGAGATCCGCGAAGGATTTCTCGACGGTCCTGACGGGCGTGCCAGAGCGCTTATTTTAAAACCGCTCACCTTCATGAACGAATCCGGTCGTGCGGTGGGCGAAGCCGCGCGATTTTACAAGATCGCACCGGCGGACGTCATTGTTTTCCACGACGAGCTCGACCTTGCCCCAGGGAAACTCCGTATAAAAACTGGCGGAGGCAACGCTGGCCATAATGGCCTCAGATCGATTGAGGCTCATCTGGGGAATGGATTCAAGCGTGTACGTATCGGTATCGGACACCCGGGTGATAAGTCGAAAGTCACGAGCCATGTACTCAGTGATTTTTCGAAAGCCGACGAAACTTGGTTACAGCCTTTCCTCAAGGCTGTCGGGGCCGCCGCATCCTCATTGGTGAATGACGAAGCCCGCTTTGTCAGCGATGTTGCACAGCGATTGCAGCCCCCCAAGAAGGAGGCGCCGCTATCCGGAAGCAAGGAATCCTCGACATCAGCAAAACAACCCGACACCAAAGAGCCATCGGCGAATGAGGCGCGGCCGCGCGGCCCGCTAGCAGAAGCCCTCCATAGACTATTAGGCAACCGCGATTAAGCCGAGACCCTAAGCTATTGTCATACGAACGGAACACTACCAAAATTCTCGAATCAGAGTGAGAACGCTCATATCAACGCAAACTGAGGGACCGATCACTCATGGAAGCGCTCGAACATCTCGCTCTGATTTGGTGTGGCGTTTTCGTCGCGGTCTATCTAGCGAATAAGACAAGACTGACGCCGGTATTATTCTATCTCGCCATTGGCGCGGCCTATGTGAATGTGGGCGTACTGCCCTTGGAGAGCAACGAATTCATCCGTGGCTTTGCCGAAGTCGGCATCATCCTCATCATGTTTGCGATCGGCTTTGAGGAGAAAACCTCAGCCTTCATTTCAAGTGTAAAACGGAGTTGGGGCATCGCTTTTTTCGGCGCCATTGCTCCATTTTGTGCGGCGTTCTCAATCGTTAAAGTGTTTTGGGGCGATACGGATGCCGCATTAATGGCGGGTCTTGCGATGAGTGCAACGACAGTTTCGCTAACCATGGTCTCACTGAAAAGCGAAGGTCTTCAGAAATCACGCGCGGCGACATGCATCATAACGTCTGCCGTACTCGACACTATCGCATCTCTCGCGCTGATTGCAATTTTAGCCCCGATCGCCGCCGGCGAGGCTTCGCTTTCCTTCGCCGCAGTTGCATGGATCGTCGCAAAGGCAGGCGCATTTTTCGCCGTCATCATTTTTCTGGGTCTTTGGGTGTTGCCGCATGAGCTGCCAGACATTTCACGCCACTTCAAGTTTCTCAAAAACTGGGGTGTGCGCGATTTTTTTGTTTTCGATCACGGCAAGCACGCCGTATTGGCAGCCCTGACACTAGCCCTTTTGGTTGGCCTGTTGGCGCATGCATTTGGTTTTCACCCCGCAGTTGGCGCCTATATGGCTGGCCTCATACTCAAAGAAGAATATTTCAACCTCATCCCGGACCAGACGGCGGTTAGTTTCGAAAGAGTCAAAAGCGTTATCGACAATGTGGCGTTCTCCTGGATCGGACCTGTTTTTTTCGTAGAGCTTGGAACTAAAATCGTCTTCAACTGGGACCTTATGGTCGCGGTCATTCCGCAGGCGGTTATTCTGATCGTTGCAATGTTCCTTGCCCAGACCCTGTCCGCCTCATTAGCCGCGCGTTATACTGGCGCCTTCGCCTGGCATGAGAGCGTTATGATCGGTTTCGGAATGCTGGGGCGCGCCGAACTTGCTTTCGTGGTTCTCGACATCGCATTCGTGCAGGAAAAGATTATTTCTGAAGAAATTTTCTATACGCTTATGTTAACAGCATTCTGGCTGAACGTCGCTGTTCCCATCACGATCGCATGGTGGAAACCTTATTACGCAGGCGAGAAATCCATGGGCTTCCTCGCCCGCCCTAAAGAGTTGCGATAGGCGCGTTTTAAAAACGTTGACACCACCCCAGTTTACCCCTGCTCCTTTCTGCGCTAGGCCCTGCGCTCGCTGAGACTGGCAGCGTCAACAGGAAGATTGTTATGGGTTTCAAATGCGGGATTGTCGGGCTTCCAAACGTTGGTAAATCGACCCTTTTTAATGCGCTAACCAAAACTGCGGCAGCGCAGGCGGAAAACTATCCGTTTTGTACAATTGAACCCAATGTTGGTGATGTCGCAATGCCGGAGCCACGGCTTGACCAACTTACGGAAATTTCTAAATCAAAAGAGATAATCCCGACCCGCATGCAATTTGTCGATATCGCCGGCCTGGTGAAAGGCGCATCGAAAGGGGAAGGACTCGGTAACCAGTTTCTCGCCAATATCCGTGAGGTGGACGCCATTGTTTATGTCTTACGATGTTTCGACGATGATGATGTCACACATGTATCTGGCAGGATTGACCCGATTTCAGACTTTGAGGTCGTCGAGACCGAACTGATGCTCGCAGACCTCGAGAGTCTCGAGAAACGCCGCGCCAATCAGGAAAAAAAAGCCAAAGGTCAAGATAAAGAAGCGAAAGCCTCGCTCGTGCTTATCGACAAGGCGCTCGACCTATTACGCAATGGCAACCCTGCGCGAACTGCGGAAATATCTTTGGAAGAAGAAAAGGCCTGGAAGAGTCTGCAACTCCTGACGACGAAACCGGTTCTTTTTGTCGCCAATGTGGATGAAGGCTCTGCAGGCTCAGGCAATTCTTACTCCGAAGGGGTTGAAGAACGCGCGAAGAAAGAGGGCGCTGGAACAATTGTCATTTCAGCTAAAATTGAAGCCGAACTGGCGCAATTGTCAGATGACGAACAAAAAGAGTATCTCGAAACGCTAGGCCTGAGGGAACCAGGTCTGACCCGCCTGATCCGGGCTGGTTACGACCTGCTCGGGCTGCAAACGTTTTTCACAGTCGGCCCTAAGGAAGCACGTGCTTGGACCGTCAGAAAAGGCGCTACGGCGCCCCAGGCCGCCGGAGTCATTCACACTGATTTTGAACGCGGTTTCATACGGGCGGAGACCATATCATTTGCAGATTATATAACTCTGCGCGGCGAACAGGGCGCCAAGGAAGTTGGCAAAATGCGCCTTGAGGGTAAAGACTATATCGTTCAGGACGGCGACGTGATGCACTTTCGCTTCAACGCCTGACACGGGTCTTTCGACCGCCAGCCTTAACGTTCAAAACGCGTATTTTGAGCCTTTCGTAGCTGACCACAAATTA
The DNA here is from genome assembly GCA_021776435.1 of Parvularculaceae bacterium. Lineage (GTDB taxonomy): Bacteria > Pseudomonadota > Alphaproteobacteria > Caulobacterales > Parvularculaceae. Next base: position 39,707 of record JAJFFW010000088.1, read on the forward strand.
ACTTATCCCCGCCTTCACAGGGTCGGGTATCATCGCAGCCGCACAAGAGTGCCGCTCTTTGAATCTGTGAATTTTTCGCCTCAACCATAATGGATGCAGTTGCAACTGTTTTGGCCCTAAGACCCGCCAACATTTTTACTAAAGATTAGAGTCTACAACCTTAGGTTGCTTAGTATGGTTTATACTTGCATAAATTGTCCCTTAGAGGTTGAAGCGATCAAAAACCCAACAAGAGTTAGGTTTTCGATCAATGGCGGCCCAGAACATGTGAGCAAAAACTTTTATTTTAACGATAAAAGCCTCACCGTCCGCAGCACCATTCGGGTTGAGAGAGGCGACAAAATTACGACACGCATTGAGTACAGTTCGTCTTTCAGCGGCGTTGTTGAAGACTCTTTTGATGACCGATTTATCGTTCCGCTAAATCCAGCGCCGTCCAAATCAGCGGTCGTTTCTTCAAAGAAAGGATCAGCAGAATACGCCGGGCTGTTTCCGCCTGGTCGAACGAGCAAAAACAGTAGGACAACCAGCTTTGTCTTCCCACTCGATGGCGAGACGCCGTCTTGGGCGCGTCTCTCCTCAATTCATTCTAAGCGGGGGGGTGGCGAACGCCATCGGCTATCGATTATGACGATTGCCGCCATGGACATCGACGCGATCCGCAGCGTGTGGCTAAGCATAGATGAAATGCGTTGGGTCGCTCGTGTAGCAAGTGCTGGAAAGAAAACGGAGAAGACAATGCTTGTCATCCTATTAAATGGCTGGCAACTTCACATGGCGGCGATTTATGGTCTATCCATTTCCATTCTTTTCAATGGGCAAGAAGAATGGGCTGTCAACGGACCCGCTGCACCGTTTCTCAAGCATCTCGACATTTTCGCACCGGAAATTGAATTTCTTAGCGCTTAAGAATTCTTCCGGCGATGTTGGAAAGTTTCCTGCACATCTCCGCATCACGGGCGTCTGGCGAAGTCATTACAGCAATATCGAGCACAGTCTCCACACCGAGTGGAGACGGCGTACGTTCAGGCCCGAGCTGTACGGCCACCTCAGCGATGAGCTGACGCGCCAAATTTGTATTTGATTGCATCGTCTCGAGAACATCGGCGACTTCAACCGCTTTTTTCTCTTCCCTCCAGCAATCATAGTCAGTGACCATGGCGATTGAAGCGTATGGGAGCTCAGCCTCGCGAGCGAGCTTGGCTTCCGGCATGTTTGTCATACCGATCACGTCGCATCCCCAGCTGCGATAGAGTGTCGACTCAGCAAGGGATGAAAATTGAGGACCGTCGATGCAAACATAGGTTCCCCCGCACCGATAGGGAATGTTGAGCGCCTTACACCCATTTTCAATTTCGACAACGAGTCCGGGGCAGACAGGCTGCGCCATCGACACGTGCGCCACAAATCCGGGGCCGAAGAAAGACTTCTCTCGATTTGTCGTCCGGTCAAGGAACTGATCAACAATGACGAACGTTCCCGGCGCCAGTTCCTCTCGAAACGATCCGCAAGCGGAAAGAGAAATCACATCCGTTACACCAACTTGTTTGAACGCATCGATATTCGCCCGATAATTGATCGCGTCAGGCGGGATACGGTGCCCTGCCCCATGGCGCGATAGAAACACAACATCGACGCCTCCGATCTGACCTTTGACGAGAGCGTCTGACGGCGCCCCCCACGGGGTATCGACGCTAAAACGCTCAGCACGATCCAACCCGTCGATCGCGTAAACTCCCGATCCGCCAATTATACCGAGCACTCGACGTGTCATGATGATCTCCCGAACTATTGGCTTTAACAACTAACAAAAAAAGCCGCGGACGAAAACATCCGCGGCCAGCACTTTTATGCGAGTACGATTATCTTAGTGGTCGGCTTTGGACCAGATTTCTTTGTAAGACCAGTAAAGAATGCCAGTCAGAATCAGCAGATAGGCGAGCGACATGATGCCAAGCTTCTTACGGGCTTCCATCTTCGGCTCAGACGCCCAAGTCAGAAACTCCGAAACATCGCGCGCATATTGTTCTACAGTCTCAGGGGTGGCCTCATCGGCATAGTCGATTATGCCGTCGAAGAGCGGCGGCGCCATAGCCAACACCCCTCCGGGAGGGATTTCTACGCCATGAAGCGGGTGGCCCTCTTCATTGAGAAATTCCGGCTTCAAGAGTTGCGACATATCGCCAGTAAAATAAGGGTTATAATACTGCCCTGGTGCGACCGTTACCGTCGCCGGTTCGTCTTCAAATCCAGTAAGAAGGCTATAGATATAATCCGGACCGTGATGGCGCGCCTTAACGATCAATGACAAGTCAGGCGGAAAGGCGCCGTTATTCGCAAAGCGCGATTGTTCATCATTGGCAAATGGGTTCGGAAAGCGATCAGAGGGCAGACCAGCGCGCATGAACATGTCGCCCGTATCATCCGGTCCATCCTCGACTTGATACTCACCTGCGATGGCTTTGACGATCGGGTTTTCGTTTGAATTCGAACAATCAACTGATTCCGGCACGCCTGCAGGACATTCGGCAAGATAAAACGGGCCACCCTTTTGCCCGAGGTTTCGGAACGAGACCTGTTTCATCGAATGGCAGCTGGCGCAAATGGTTTTATAGACTTGGTAACCGCGTTGCAGCGCATCCTTGTCATAGGTTCCGAACGGGCCATCAAAATGCCAGTGATTGTGAATGGCCGGTGTCGTTTTTCCGCCAGCGGCGATCGCCGGAGCACTACTCGCAAAAACGAGTGCCGCAATAATCAGGGTACAGCGTATCTTCATTCGTTCCATTGTCGCACCCTTATTCCGACGCAGCGTTAGCGGAAGACAGATCCGGCTTTTTCAGCACGGATTCTGAAATTGACTTAGGCAAAGGCTTCGGTTTTTCCAGCAGTCCCAGAAGCGGAAGGATGATCAGGAAAAATGCGAAGTAATAGGCTGTCGCGATCTGCGCGAGGACCACATAGGTCCCCTCAGCGGGTTTACCACCGAGATAACCAAGAGCGACACTGGCCACTACAAAAATCAAAAACCACAATTGCGAAACCGGACGATAGCGCATGGAGCGCACTTTCGACGTGTCGAGCCATGGCAAGAAAAACAACACGATGATCGAAGAGAACATCACGATAACGCCGCCAAGCTTCGACGAGATAAAGAAGAAGTCAAATGTGATGGCGCGCAACATGGCGTAAAAAGGCAGGAAATACCATTCCGGCACAATGTGCGCCGGCGTCGAAAGCGGATTCGCTTCCTTATAGTTGTCCGGGTGCCCAAGTGCGTCCGGATTGAAAAAGACGAACGCCGCAAACAGCACCAGAAACGCAACGATCGCGAAGCCGTCTTTCACCGTGTAATATGGATGAAACGGTAATGTATCTTTCTTGGTCTTCACCTCAACGCCAGTTGGGTTGTTATTGCCCGGTATGTGCAGCGCCCAGATGTGAAGAATGACAACACCAAAAATCGCGAATGGCAGCAGGTAATGAAGGCTGTAAAACCGGTTCAAAGTCGGATTATCAACGGAGGGCCCACCCCAAAGCAGCTGCACGATAGAATCACCGATGACCGGCACCGCACTAAAAAGATTGGTGATTACGGTGGCGCCCCAAAATGACATCTGCCCCCACGGAAGCACATACCCCATGAACGCCGTCGCCATCATCAAGACGAAAATAACCACGCCCAGAATCCACAGCATTTCACGAGGCTCTTTGTAAGAACCATAATAAAGCCCGCGAAACATATGAACGTAAACAGCGATGAAGAACATCGAAGCGCCGTTTGAATGCATATAGCGCATCAGCCAACCATAATTCACATCACGCATGATGTGCTCAACGCTGTCGAACGCCATCGTGACATGCGGTGTGTAATGCATGGCCAAGACAACGCCGGTGATGATCTGAATCACCAAAAAGATCGATAGAATGCCGCCAAACGTCCACCAGTAATTCAGGTTTTTCGGAGTCGGAAAATCGACAAAGCTATCATGGGCGAGCCTCACGAGCGGCAGACGCTTGTCGAGCCAACGCTCAACAAACGAACCGGGGCGGTAAGTGGATTCGTGACTCATCGACGATGTCTCCTAGCCAATTTTGATGACGGTGTCGGTGACGAACGCATAAGGCGGCACCTTGAGATTTTCCGGAGCCGGGCCTTTTCGAATACGGCCGGCAAGATCGTAATGCGAGCCATGACACGGACAGAACCAGCCATTGAAATCACCGCGGCTTTCTCCCCGGTCAGTGCCCAAAGGCACGCATCCTAAATGTGTACAGACACCGACGACGATCATCCATTCGGGCTTGAGGCGACGATTGGAATCATCTGCTGCTGCTTTGTCGCCTATATTGGCATTACGAGCCTCATCGTCCTTCAAAGCGCTCAGCGGCGTTTTTTCCGCCTCAACAACTTCTTCTGGGGTTCGATGGCGGATAAAAACAGGTTTGCCCTGCCAGATCACTTTAATCGCCTGCCCTACGGCAATAGCCGAGATATCGACTTCCTTTGTCGAGAGAGCGAGCACGGAGGCGTCAGGATTCATCTGTGCGACAAGTGGCCATACAGCCCCGGCCGCACCTACGGCTACCGCTGAGCTGGCAAGCAAGTGTATAAAATCACGGCGGGTCGGTTCGCCGTCCTTAGTCTCGGTCGTTGCGTTCATCGCATCATCGCCTCTTGCTGGCGCCCCGACTTGATGGAATCACGGGGGTGTTTTGGATCGCGGGTGTCTCGCACGTCTTTTCGACAAAGTCCAGATGTCATGAACCTGCGGCGAAGCGTCGCGAAGGCGATACTCTGGCATTTAATAAAGTTAGGAAACCCAGTTTCATGCGCCTCGTTCTTTATCAACCAGACATCCCGCAAAATGTAGGGGCTGCTATCCGCATAGCGGCATGTTTCGGCGCACCCCTCGATATCATCGAACCTTGTGGTTTCCCGCTTAGCGAAAAAAAGCTCCAAACGGAGATATCACGGGTCGCCATGGATTATGGCGCAATGAAACCGGCGACGATTCATCCGGGATGGAAGACCTTTTCAGAGTCACCTGCAAGGGAAGAAGGGCGGCTGATCCTGTTATCGACGGGCGGTGCGATTCCGCTCTACGATTTCAACTTCCACCCCAGTGATCTCGTCATGGTCGGACGAGAGAGCGCCGGCGTTCC
>JAJFFW010000089.1 GCA_021776435.1 Parvularculaceae bacterium
GAATGGACAGACTCGGGCGTTGAAGGCGCATGGCGGCTAATCGGACGGATCTGGGACACATTCGACGGGGCGAGGCGTATTTTGAAGACTGCGGGCATCGCCAGGCCTGACGCTTTCGACGACGTCAGTCAGGCCCTACGACGCGCCACTCATGCGGCCATTGCCGGTATCACCGCCGATATTGAAAACTTCCGCTTCAACAAGGCGATTGCCCGGATCTATGAATTTGTGAATGCGTTGCGCAAATCCGGAAAGGCCCATGAATGGGCCCGCGCCGAAGCGCTGTCCGCTCTCGCCAGGTTGATCGGCCCGTTCACGCCCCATCTCGCTGAAGAGTGTTGGGAAACGTTGGGCGGTGACGGTTTTGTTTGTGAGGCGGTATGGCCGGTGGCGGACTCTGCCTTGACAGTCCACGACACCATCATCCTGCCGGTACAGGTCAATGGCCGTAAACGCGCGGAAATCGAGGTTGACAGCAATGCCTCCCGCGAAGACGTGGAAAAAGCGGCCTTGTCCGAAGAGGCGGTACAACGCCATATTGAGAAGCTGACGGTGCGCAAAATCGTGGTAGTACCGGGGCGTATCGTCAATATCGTCGTTTCCTGAGAGACGATATAAAGGAGGCCTGCATGTCGATCCAGCGCTCGACCATCGCCATCACATTCATCGGTGCTGTGATGCTCCTATCGGGCTGCGGCTTCGAACCTCTTTATGGGACGAGGGAAGGCAGCGCCCACACGCCGCTGTTAGCGCGTGTGCAGGTCACCGCGGTCGAAGGCCCCGAGATTGTCGCGACGATCGTTATGGGCGCCCTTAACCATCAGCTGCTCTCGGCAGATTCTGAAGGACATGATTACGATCTTTATGTCGAAGTTGACGAAGTTGCTTCCCCACTGGCTGTTCAAATTGACGCAACCGTGACGCGTTATAATTATCGCCTTCGGGCAAAGTATGTACTTTTCGATCGCGTCAATGGTGGTGAGATGAAGGGTTCGACGGAGGCCGTCTCATCATACAACATCGTCAACTCGCAATACTCAACGCTGTTTGCGGAACGCTCGGCGCGCGAGAAGGCTTCTAACAGTCTCGCAGAAGCCATTGAACGAGATATTTTGTTTCAGCTTTCTTCGGACGAGGAATAGTGGTCGCGCTCAAAGGCCGCGCGATTCAGAGCTTTTTGAAAAAGCGGGATACAGACATTTCAGCCGTCCTTGTGTACGGACCTGATTCCGGTCTGGTTCGAGAACGCGCCGATCACCTTGCGCGTCAGCTTGTTGATGATTTCAAAGACCCTTTCAATTATATCGAGTTATCAGATTCCGATTTAAAAGCGGAGCCGGCCCGTCTGGTGGACGAGGCGGCAGCCCTGTCTTTTGCAGGCGGTGAACGTGTTGTCCGCTTACGGACAGCTGGAGATAGCGCATTAAGCGCTGCGAAGACTCTTCTCGAAGCGCTCGACGCCGATCACATGAAACCCAATGCACTGGTGGTGCTGGAGGCGGGCGAATTACCGCCTCGGTCGTCACTGCGAAAAGCTTTTGAGAAGGCGCGGCGTGGGGTCGCACTGCCCTGTTATAGTGATACGCCAGCGGATGTGCGCGCATTCGCTCTCGAAACTGTGCACATCGAAAATCTCATCTTTGACGATGACGCGTTGGACTTGCTCGTTTCTTTGCTGGGCGATGACCGTGGCGTCAGCCGTTCCGAACTCGATAAGCTCATCCTCTTTAAAGGCCCTGCGTCAACGCGTTCCGGACGAGGAACAATCTCCGTCGAGGACGTCAGAACCAGTCTCGCTGATAGCGCCGGCGCCGCGCTGGATGAAGCCTCTGCGGCATGCGCTGACGGCGCCCCTGAGCGATTGGCGCGCGCCATGTACAAGTCCGCCATGGCCGGCGCCGGCGCCATTTCGCTGTTGCGCGCTTTGCAACGAAATTTCTCGCGCCTTCATGCCGCGCAAAGCCTGGTGGCGAAAGGCGACAACCCGGCTCTCGCGATGAAGAAATTGCGCCCACCTGTATTTTTTGGCGAGCAACATGCTTTTGAAGCGCGGCTCAGAAAGTGGTCACTGCCGCGACTTGAGCGCGCTCAACGCCTTCTGGTCGATGCCGAACTCGACGCGAAATCCACCGGCGCCCCGCAGCGCGAAATTGTCGAACGCGCCGCCCTTCGGCTTGCGCTAATGATCGCCCGCTAGGTCAAAAGGTTGTTTTAGATCGGGGGTCTAAACCCCTGTCTCCATCAGTCTACGGCAAATGTCGTCGAGCTGATCGAGGGTGAGGTAATTGATCGTGACCGAACCCGACCCTTTGCGCGTATGCGTGATATCCACTTCCAGACCAAGCGCCGTTGCGAGATCGCTTTCAAGCGAACGGGTGTCCGCGTCTTTTGTGCGGTCGGCGCCGGAAGCGGTTTTCTTAGCTTTATCCCCAGCGGTTTTTTGACCCGCCCCTCGATTGGCTTCTCGTTTGACGAGCATCTCGGTTTCGCGAACGGATAGACCGTGTTTCATCACCAGAGCGCAAAAGTGATCCGGATCCACCGCCGACAACAATGCGCGCGCATGGCCCATGGAAACGCCGCCGCTGGAAAGCGCGTCGAGGGTTCGCGCAGGCAGCTTTAAAAGGCGCATGATGTTTGTGACGTGGCTGCGGCTCTTGCCGACCGCCTGAGCGATCTCCTCTTGAGTGTGTTTAAAAATTTCGACCAGGCGGCGATAGGCTTCAGCCTCCTCGACCGGATTGAGATCTACCCGCTGGAGGTTTTCAATCAGGGCGATCTCGGCCGTCTCTGAATCCGTCAGGTCACGGATGATAACAGGAACGACATGAAGTTTAGCCTTTTGCGCTGCGCGCCACCGCCGTTCACCGGCAACGATTTCATAATTATCGCCGCCTTTTGGACGCACAAGAATAGGCTGGAGCAAACCGCGCGATTTTATTGAGATTGCAAGTTCTTCAATCGCTTCGTCGTTAAACATGCGGCGTGGCTGATTGGGGTTTGGAGAAATAAACTCAATTGGAATTTCCGGGTTCGACGCCTTTTTTTCCGCCGCCCTCTCGCGCTCCATCGGCGCATCACCGAGCAAAGCATCAAGGCCGCGCCCCAGCCCTTTTTTTACCGCCATCATCGTTCGCCCTGTTCCCGGTTCATGTTCAAATATCTCAAGCCGCTTTTCGGCTGTCGCGTTCTCGTTGGATGACTTCACTCGCAAGCCGTATATACGCCTGACTACCACTGCATTTCAGGTCATATAAAAGCGCCGGCTTGCCGTGACTTGGCGCTTCGGAAATACGTACATTGCGCGGAATGACCGTCTTATAAACCTTGTCTTTAAGGTGCGCGCGTACGTCTTCTTCCACCTGCATAGAGAGATTATTGCGTTTATCGTGCATCGTCAGAATGACGCCTTGAAGCTCCAGGCGGTTATTAATCCGTGCACGTACTGTATCAATAGTGCGTAAAATTTGAGTGAGCCCTTCAAGCGCAAAAAATTCGCACTGCAGTGGGATGACAACGGCGTCCGCGGCCGCAAGCGCATTAATGGTAAGCAAGCTCAGCGACGGCGGACAATCAATGACGATGTAAGTCACCTGAGGCGCAGTGCGCTGATATTCAGCAAACGCATCCGCCAGCCGGTGATGGCGGCGCTCCGCATTGATCAGCTCAACTTCAGCACCGGCGAGATCGACCCCGGCCGGGGCCAGCGCCAAACCGGGTATGCCTGTATCTGCGAGAGCGGCCTCGAGCCGGTACTCTCCCATTAAAACATCATAAGTGGTGATTGCGCGCGTCGCGGAGGGAATACCGAGCCCGGTCGAAGCATTGCCCTGCGGATCGAGGTCAACGAGCAGCACGCTCTCGCCGACCGCCGCCAAGGCGGTTGAAAGGTTGATTGCGGTCGTCGTTTTGCCGACGCCGCCCTTCTGATTGGCCACGGCGAGGATACGAGGACGCTTGGTTGAAAAATTTTGTTCAGGCACGGGCGAGGTTTCTAACTTCTAGAATCACCGAATCACGATTGGTGAGACTTGGATGCGGTATGACCTCCATATGCCAAGATTTAGCGGCTTGGGTCAATTCACACTCAACATCTTGTCCCTTCGGAAATAAACACACGGTGTTTCCGCCTTGAATTTCATGGGCGTACCCAAGAAGTTTCACCAGTGGGGCCACGGCGCGCGCGGTGATGATATCCGGCGGTTCGATGCGAATATGCTCTGCACGCTCCGATATGACCACTGCATTGTCGAGTTTCATCGCCTCAATCGCTGCGCGGAGAAACGCCGCTTTCTTTCCAACGCTCTCAATCAGACTCACTTTTAATCCGTATGCGACGCCCATTGCTGCAAGCACGAGACCGGGAAATCCGGCCCCGGAACCGAGGTCGGCCAATGATTGTGACCTTTCAGGAATCATAGCAAACAACTGGGAAGAATCGAGATAATGCCGTCGCCACCGGTCCTCAATTGTTGAGCGCGCAATCAGATTGTGGCGTGACGACCAGTCAAGCAAGACCGCATCCATCGCGACAAGCCGGTCAAATGTTTCACGTGAAACATCCGCGGTGGTCGCAAATTCATCCGGCGTCATGAGGCGACCTTTGAGGGGTTTTTCCTGACCCAGGCCAGCACCACCGCCAGCGCGGCAGGGGTCACACCCTCGATGCGTCCAGCCTGACCCAGCGTCAGGGGCCGGGTCGCCGCCAGCCTTTGGCGCCCTTCATTGGAAAGGCCCGGAATGGCTGCATAATCCAGATCCGCCGGCAAGACGAGGCGTTCATCTTTGCGAAAAGCGACAATATCCGCATGCTGGCGATGCAAATATCCTGCATAGAGCGCCTCAATCTCCAATTGCTCAACCACCGAAGGCGGAAACCCACGAAGCTGCGGCCAGATGTGACTTAGCGCCTCACGGCCGACCTCAGGCAAGGAAAGCAGGTCGATCACCGACCGGCGGCGCCCGTCCTGATTAAGGGAAAGGCCGTGTTTGCGCGCTTCGTTAGGAGTCAAAGTCGTTGCCCGCCCCCAGCTCAGGGCTTCTTCTAACGTTCTTTGCTTCGCGTGAAACGCTTCCGCCCGAGCGGCGTCGACCGCTCCAAAATCAAGACCGCGCGGCGTGAGCCGCTGGTCTGCATTGTCCGCGCGCAGGGTCAGCCGATATTCCGCGCGCGAGGTAAACATCCGATACGGCTCTGTAACACCACACGTTACAAGATCATCAATCATCACCCCGATATAGGCTTCGGAGCGTTCGAGAGTGATCGCGCCGCACTCTCCTTTGCCCCCGGATCCGGCGCGGCGCGCTGCATTCAGTCCGGCCATAAGGCCCTGCGCCGCCGCCTCCTCATATCCGGTCGTACCGTTAATCTGACCGGCGAGAAAAAGGCCTGGAATATCTTTGGTCTCAAGGGTCGGAAAGAGTGCGCGCGGATCCACATAGTCATACTCGATCGCATAGCCATGGCGGATGATTCTGGCGTTCTCCAGCCCCGATATGGTTTTCAGGAAAGCATCCTGCACGTCTTCCGGAAGAGAGGTGGATATCCCGTTTGGATACACTGTGGGGTCATCAAGACCTTCCGGTTCAAGAAAAATCTGATGACTGTTGCGCTCGGCAAACCGAACCACCTTATCTTCGATGGACGGGCAATACCGCGGTCCCCGCCCTGAAATTGACCCACTATAAACCGCAGATTTGTTGAGGTTTTCCTCAATAATACGGTGGGTTTCGGCATTGGTGTGGGTAATCCCACAAGGGATTTGGGGCACGGTTATGCGGTCCGTCAGGAAAGAAAACGGAACCGGCTCGGCGTCCGGGTGCTGCATATCCAATTGCGCCCAATCGATCGTGCGTCCATCAAGGCGCGCAGGCGTGCCTGTTTTCAGCCGGCCGAGTTTCAGACCGGAAGAATACAACCTGCCAGAGAGACCCGTCGCCGGCGCTTCGCCAAAACGACCAGCCGGTATGCGTCTGTCGCCAATATGGATGACGCCCTTGAGGAACGTGCCGGTGGTCAGCACTACCGCCGCAGCTTGAATTTCCGTCCCATCACCGCCAATAACGCCGACGGCGCGGCCATCCTTGATGATCAGGTCTTCAACGGCCATTTCTGTGACATCGAGACCCGGAACGGCTTTGATCGCGGCCTGCATGTGTTTTTTGTAAAGAGCGCGGTCGGCCTGGGCGCGTGGGCCTCGCACCGCCGGACCTTTGGAACGGTTGAGCATACGGAACTGAATGCCGGCCTGATCAATGACCCGGCCCATCAGCCCGTCAAGCGCATCGACCTCGCGTACCAAATGCCCCTTGCCGAGCCCGCCGATTGCCGGATTGCAAGACATTTCACCAATCGTCGACGCTTGATGGGTCGCGAGCAGAGTCTTGGCGCCAAGGCGCGCCGCCGCCGCCGCCGCCTCGCAGCCCGCGTGCCCGCCCCCGATAACAATAACGTCGTAGGTTTTCATAACAAAAACCCACGATAAACCAGGCGCTGGCCGGGCGCGCAATTCTTCATTTGCGCGCCTTCGCGCGCGGGCCAACCCCCAATACCAATAACGTCGTAGGTTTTCATAGCGTCGCTTCGTTGACCTCAAAAATTCGAGCGGCACATATAAGCGAGCGGCCCGAAGAATGAAACGGTTCAAAATTTAAAGCCAGAACAGGCTATTCCGGTTCAGACCAACTTGGCCGACCGTTTTCCTCCCCCGCTCTTCCCGGCGAAAGCCGGGACCCAGTCTGATGTCGCGCTGGATCCCGGCTTTCGCCGGGATGAGCGGATAAACTACTAATCTGGCCCAATCCTTAAAGCTGTTGCGAGGCCGCACCAACAATATCGCCGCCCTGGAGGGCGGGGATAACTCTCCCCATCACAAAATGTTTCACGTGGAACACTGAAGGCGCACCCCCGAAGGCCGGGGCCGCGCGAGGGCAGCCGCGGCCCCCATTTCGGCGCGCCCAAGGGTGTGCTATCCTTCAATCCGGTGGGGGATAAAAGGCTCGGCGCCTTGGGGCGCAGCCGATCATATCCGATAATCCATCTGTGTTGCGTTTCCGGCTCACCGCTCTTCAGGAAAGGTCAAGACATGAAATCGATCCTCATACTCGCCGCGATGCTCTTTTCTTTGTCGGCGACAGCATTCGCCAGCGATGCCCATACGGCCATCGAGGCGCAAAACGCCAAATTCATCGCAGCCTACAATGCCGGTGACGCCGCCGGCGTCGCCGCTGTTTACACACAAAACGCTGTCATCATGCCGCCTGACGGCGCGGCCATCACGGGGCATGACGCTGTAGCGGCTTTTTGGCAGTCCGAGTTTGACTCAGGAAGTGCGGGCGCGACGCTGACCACCCTCGAAGTCGTCAAGATCGACGATAACAACGCCGTAGAACGCGCCCAGTTCGAGGTATTCAATAGCGCAGGCGCTTCACTCAGCGTCGGCAAATATGTTGTCTATTGGCGCAAGACTGGCGATGGATGGCTGATGCATTGGGATATCTGGAACGTCGGGCAATAATACGCGCATGGCGTAGGGCGTCGCCATCGATTATGGCGGCGCCCTATTTCCCGATACAAAAGCTCGAAAAGATCTCAGCCAAAACGTCTTCAACCCCGACCGCGCCGGTAATCTGGCCGAGAGCGCGCGCCGCAAGACGGGCGTCTTCAGCCGCCAGCTCAGGCGCGGTCTCGATTTGCGTGCGGGCGCGAACAAGCGCCGCAATCGCTTCTTCGACGGCGCGCTGATGGCGGATCCGGGTTAAGCCGGCCTCCTCGCCTGAGCCACAGAGCGCACCGACAGCGCGTGCAAGGTCTTCAACAAAAGGATCAACGCCAGCGCCTGTCCTCGCTGAAAGCGCCAGCACCGTCAGGCCCGCTGGCGAAGGGCGCGGCACAGCGACCCCCAGATCCGCCTTGTTCCACAACAAATAGTCGCCTGTTTTCAATAACTTAAGAGTTTCCCGGGGTATGCCCACAGCAGCGTCGGCGACCCCGATGCGGATGTCAGCGGCCTCTGCGCGGGCGCGCGCGCGGCGCATCCCTTCCTGCTCTACTTCATCCGTATGCGTATCTCTTAGCCCCGCCGTATCGGCAAGGCTGACAGGAACGCCCGCCAGATCAAGCCGCGCAATCAACACATCACGGGTCGTCCCCGGTTGATCCGAAATGATCGCGACCTCGCTGCCGGCCAGACGATTCAAGAGGCTGGATTTACCCGCATTGGGGGCGCCGATGAGTGCGACGCTTATACCCTCCCGGATCGAACGACAGCGCGCGGCGTCGCTCAGGTAGGACCGAAGCTCTTCAAGTAAAATATCAACGACTGGCCCCGCCCGCGCAGCGATGGCGGCCGGGACATCCCCTTCATCGGGGAAATCAATGTCGGCTTCGAGAGCGGAAAGAACACCGAGAAGCTGCACCCGCCACCGCTCAGCCACAACCGAGAGTCGCCCGTCGAGTTGGACCAATGCCTGGCGTTTCTGCTCGACCGTTTCGGCGTCGATAAGATCGGCCAGAGCCTCCGCCTGGGCGAGATCGAGCTTACCGTTCTTCAGCGCGCGCAGGGTGAACTCCCCAGCCTCCGCCGGGCGTCCGCCAAGCGTCGAGAGCGCCTCGTAAAGCGCATTCTCAACCGCCCTTGAGCCATGGAGGTGAAATTCAACCACGTCCTCTCCGGTGAAACTCGCGGGACCTTCAAAAAGTACGGCCAGTCCACGGTCAATTGTTTCACCGGAAGTGGGGTCAGATATTGTCGTCAGAGAAATTTCGCGAGGACGCGGCGCGCGGCTGCTCAGCGTAGAGCCAAAAAGCCGCGCCTGCGGGCCGGAAATTCGATAAACCGCAACGCCTGCCCGACCAGGCCCCGAGGCCCGAGCAAAAATGGTGTCGTTGCGCGCTGACATGGTGGTTATTTTTAGCCTATTTTTTCTTTGGCCCGCCCGCCATCGTTCCGGCCATCATTGACTGGAACTGCTCAAGACCTTTTCCGCTCATCTGCATCCATTGGGCCATCAGCCGCTCAGGATCCGCCAACGTATCCATGTTTTCTTTCGCGCGCCGCGTCATTTCTGCGACAATGATCGTGTTCAAAGGTTCGACATCGGGCATCCCGAAAAAAGTCCGCGCCTCAACTGGCGTGCAATCAATATTGATCGTGAACCGCATATTCGTTCTCCTTTGACAGCGGTATAGGCGGCGCGCCGACCGCTCGCAATGGGTGGCGTAGCATCTCGCTTCACCTCTACTCTCTCTTGATGATCGTCCCTTGGTTTGACGAAGTTCACAAATCAACATTTCACAGGACGCACGATTTTCGCTCAAGGCTTTATTAGCCAGCGCGATATGAGACCCTTGTAATACGCTCTGTATACTGACTTTCTATAATTCGTTATATATGAAAATGGGAAACCACACCACCAAGTCCGCCCTCCAATGACAAGATTTGCTTGCAAGGCCATATCAGGGCATCATTTTCTACAGGCGTTAACCATCAAATGGATCAATTTCTAAACATCTGTTTTACCCACCGCCGGAGCTGATTATGCGTCGATATACAATTTCCATCGCCTTCATTCTTGGCGCTTGCGGGGCAAGCGGCCCCGAGCGGGACCAATCCGTAGATGTTCATATTGACACGGGTTGGGCGATCGATGTCGGGGAAGATCTCAATACCTTCTTCGAGTGCCTGGAAGATGACGGGGCCACTCTCATTTCCGCCCATCGCGGCGGTCCTTATCCAGGTTATCCGGAAAATGCGCTCGAGACATTCGATCATTTGCTGCAAGACATTCCGGCGATCCTTGAAATCGACGTCGCGACATCGCGCGACGGCGTCCTCTTTTTGATGCATGACGATACGCTGGACCGCACAACAACCGGCGCCGGGGCAACCAACGCGCTCGACTGGAAGGACATTCGGACCCTTAAGCTGATCGATAATTCGGGAAAGCCGACAGCGTTCAGGCCCACGCGCCTTGACGACGCGCTACGTTGGGCCAACGGACGCACACTCCTGCAGATTGATTTTAAACGCACCACCCGCTTTGAAGATGTGGTCGCTGAAGTTCACCGTCAGGACGCTGAGCAGCGTATTATTTATATCGCTTATTCATTGGCGCAGGCGGAAAAACTCCACCGGCTCGACCCCTCAGCGATGATCTCGCTTTCGGTCAATTCCATGTCCGACATCAACCGCTCGGTCGCTGCAGGGGTGCCAACGGACAAAATCATCGGCTTCACGGGAACGGATGCGCCGCGGCCACGCCTCTTCGACATTTTGAATAACAGGGATGTCGAGGTTATTTTCGGAACCCTGGGTGGGCGCGATTCCATCGACAGCAAAATTGAACAGACCGGAGAGGAAGACCGGTATGTGGAGATCGCGAAACTCGGCGCCGACATTCTCGCCACGGATCGGCCTTTAAAAGCGCAATACGCATTGAACAAGGATGGTCGCGGCGCCACCAACGGCGTGTGCGGCGTTACCAAACGTTGAGGCCAGATCCATGCGCACCGCCGTTCTGACCCTGCTCACCCTGTTTGCGTTTGCCGCAAATTCAATCCTGTGCCGCATGGCGCTCAAGGACGGGTTGATTGATCCCGTCAGCTTTACGCAGCTGCGTTTGTTTTCCGGCGCACTCATCTTGGCGCCTTTTTTGTTCACCCAACGCGCGCACATTTGGCCATTACAGATCAAAGACTGGAAGCCAGCCCTTGCGCTGTTCGTTTATGCGTTGGCGTTTTCCCTCGCCTATGTGGCGCTTGACGCTGCTGTCGGCGCCCTCATCTTGTTCGCGATGGTGCAGACCGCAATGATCGGAATCGGCCTCATCAAAGGCGCTCGACCAAACGTGTTGGAATGGACCGGTCTAACCATGGCAATTGCAGGGCTTGTCTATTTGTTGGCGCCAGGACTGTCGGCGCCACCCATCGGCGGCGCTGCATTAATGGCCGTCTCTGGCGTTGCCTGGGGCGTCTATTCCGTATTGGGAAAAACCGAGGCGAACCCCGTCGCGAGCACCGCCAGGAATTTCGCAATCGCCCTACCCCTCGCCGCACTTCTCCTTTTTGCAAGATCCGGCGCGCCCCAAATAACCCCTTCAGGCGTTGCGCTGGCCGTCGCCTCTGGTGCGGCTGCATCCGGTATTGGTTACGTCATCTGGTACAGCGCCCTTAAGGGCCTGACCAATATGGCTGCGTCCGTTGTGCAGCTTGCCGTGCCGGTTATCGCAGCCATCGGCGGTATTGCGCTTTTGGGTGAGACCATATCGATCCGTTTCCTGATCGCCGCGGCGCTCATTCTCAGCGGAATTTTCATCACGATTCGCGCAAGCTTTCGCAACACCGAAGCCGCACCCTAAAGCGCGGTCTATTTTTTCGAGTCAGACAAAGGTTTAGATAGCGCCTACGTATTCATGGAATCGAAGAAATCGCCATTGGTTTTGGTCTGGCGCAATTTGTCGAGCAGGAACTCGACCGCATCCGTCGTACCCATCGGCGAAAGTATGCGGCGCAGAACGTAAACTTTTTGCAGCTCTTTCTTCGGTACAAGGAGGTCTTCTTTGCGCGTACCAGACTTGGCGATGTCGATCGCCGGATAGGTGCGCTATGTCGGCCGTTAGATGAGGTGGGTACCAATAAATGTCTCTATCAGACGGAGTACTCGTTCACCTCTGTTGTGTCGCGCCGCAATCAGAACAAGTCAGCTTATTACGATATGGGACAAACGGGATTCCCTGCGCCAAGGCAATTAGAAACCAGATCCAGCTCCTCTTCCGTTGAAGCCCAATATATCCACATTCTAAACAGACCGGCTGGTCGCTGTCATCAGCACTAATTTCACCTACATTCACTGAGCGTAGTAAATCCTGAGCCTCTTCGGCCTCTGATTTTGGTATGAGCAATCGGTAACCGCCCAGTGCAACTCTTAATGCAGGATTAACCGCTAGGTGATGTTCGTTTTGAATTACAACGTGAAAACCATAAGCGGTCAAAAACGCCTTAGTGCAATAGGCTCCTTCGGGTTCGTAACCGTGGGATATTTCTACCAAATTCGCCATATGCTCAGTTTAGCACATAACGACGGCTTGTGTCATACTAAACAAAATACGTGAGTGACCGTTTTGGAAATTTTTTGCCAGCCGGTTGTCGCTTTCTGGCCTCAAAGCGCATCTGATTTCAAACCGTGATGTTGTCCAACAGTAACGTCCGTTACGTATTCATGGAATCGAAGAAATCGCCATTGGTTTTGGTCTGGCGCAATTTGTCGAGCAGGAACTCGACCGCATCCGTCGTGCCCATCGGCGAAAGTATGCGGCGCAGAACGTAAACTTTTTGCAGCTCTTTCTTCGGTACAAGGAGGTCTTCTTTGCGCGTACCGGACTTGGCGATGTCGATCGCCGGATAGGTTCTTTTGTCAGCGACCTTGCGATCGAGCACCAGTTCGGAATTGCCGGTGCCTTTGAATTCTTCGAAGATCACTTCGTCCATTTTGGAGCCGGTGTCGATCAGCGCGGTTGCGATAATGGTCAGGCTGCCGCCTTCTTCAATGTTGCGCGCGGCGCCAAAAAAGCGCTTCGGCCGCTGCAGCGCATTTGCATCAACGCCGCCGGTCAGCACCTTGCCGGACGAGGGGACGACGGTGTTATAGGCGCGCCCAAGACGGGTGATGGAATCGAGCAAAATCACCACATCGCGACCGTGTTCGACCAGGCGCTTGGCTTTTTCAATGACCATTTCCGCAACCTGTACATGGCGCGTCGCGGGCTCGTCGAAAGTTGAAGACACCACCTCACCTTGCACCGAGCGTTGCATGTCGGTGACTTCTTCGGGCCGTTCATCGATCAGCAAAACGATCAAAAAACACTCAGGGTGATTGGCGGCGATGGCGTGCGCAATATTCTGCAAAATCACCGTTTTACCGGTTCTGGGTTGCGCTACGATCAGCATCCGCTGGCCTTTGCCAATCGGCGCAACGAGATCAACCACACGCGCCGTCAGGTCTTTCTTTTTACCTTCCTCGGCTTCAACTTCCATGCGCAGGCGTTCGTCTGGATAGAGCGGGGTCAGATTATCGAAATGCACCTTGTGGCGTTGCCGATCGGGATCCTCGAAATTGATCGTCCCGACCTGCATCAGCGCAAAATAGCGTTCGCCATCTTTCGGGCTTCTAATCTCTCCGATGACAGTGTCGCCTGTGCGTAAGGCAAAGCGCCGGATTTGCGGCGGTGATACGTAAATATCGTCTGGCCCGGCCAGGTAATTGGCTTCCGGCGATCGTAAGAAACCAAATCCGTCTGACAAAACCTCAAGAACCCCGCCGCCGGAAATCTCCACTTCACGGTCCGCAAGTTCTTTTAAAATCGCGAACAGCATATCTTGCTTGCGCATAGCTGAGGCGTTTTCGACTTCAACCTCTTCGGCGAAAGCCAAAAGTTCGGTCGGCGATTTCGCCTTCAGTTCATCAAGGGTCATTTGGCTGGGAAGCATGGTTGGCCTCAAAGGTGGGCGGCCCGTCAAAGCGGGCGAAAGGAAGGGAGGATTTAAAAGGACGCCGCGCCTAAGGGGAATCCCGGCGGGTCTAATGACGTATTTTGCCTAGATATAAGCAAAGTCAGCGCGCCGTCAATCACCGGAAGGTGCAGTCATCGTTAAAACGGTCGAATGACAACCATAATCAGAACGATAAGCATTAAGACAAAAGGCGCTTCATTGAT
Organism: Parvularculaceae bacterium; assembly: GCA_021776435.1. GTDB lineage: Bacteria > Pseudomonadota > Alphaproteobacteria > Caulobacterales > Parvularculaceae. Next base: position 13,714 of record JAJFFW010000089.1, read on the forward strand.
ATAACGCCAGAATTTTTCGGTGCGCGGTCGTTCGCCAGCCTCGAATTTACGCTGCGCGCCAATATAGACGCCGTGAATGCCCGAAATGGTGAGCACCGAAGCGAGCTTTACGTGAAACCAGCCAGCGGTCAGGAGTTCCGGATTGGCGTAGAGCATCATCAGCGCTGCGACCCAGACCACGACAAGCGCCGGCGTCATGATGCCCTTCATGAGACGGCGTTCCATCACTGTGAAAAACCGCTCCGCTTCCCCGCCTGCTTCCGCTTGAAAGTGATAAATAAATATCCTCGGCAGATACATCATCGCCGCCATCCAGGCGATGACCGCCGCAATATGCAAAACCTTCAGCCACAAATAAGCCGAGAGCAGAATTTCCCGTATCATTTACCGCCGCCCCTCGCGTGCAATTTCAACAAGACGCGCCACGTTTTCCGGCGGTGTCTGCGGTGTCAGACCATGCCCAAGGTTGAAAATATAGGGCGTTCCCTCAAATGTTGAGATCAAAGCCCTTGCGGCCTTTTCCATTGTTTCCCCACCGGCCACGGTCAGCAGCGGATCCAGGCCGCCCTGGACCACAGCGTGCGGGCTAAGCGTTTTTCGCGCCCAGTCCCATGAGGTGCTCGCATCAATAGAAACCGCATCATAGACGTCGCTGGCAGCGTACTCAGCCACCATCGCGCCGACCCCGCGCGGGAACACCATCACTGGCGTCCCAGGACAGATCGCTTTGACCCGCCGGGCAATTTCCGTCATCGGCTCGAGCGAAAATCTCCGCAACAAATCTTCCGGCAACCCGCCAGCCCAAGTGTCGAATATCTGTAAGGCGTCAGCCCCGGCAGCCACCTGAGCGACAAGATACTCAACTGTTTTATCAACCAAGATTTCGATTAAAGCGTCAATGAAGGCCGGATTCTCATAAGCGATCGCCCGTAACGCAACCGGATCACGGCTCGGCCCGCCCGCCAGCATGTAAACACCGACGGTCCACGGGGCGCCGGCAAAACCGATCAGCGCTTTATCCGGCGCCAACGCCGCTCGCGTCTTACGCACTGTTTCGTAAACCGGCGCCAAGATCTGAGAGATGTCTCGCTCCCGAAACCGATCAATATCTGCAGGACCTACGGGCGGGTCCAACCTCGGACCTTCACCTTCCACAAATGATAAATGCTGACCCAGCGCCATCGGTATCAAAAGGATGTCGGCAAACAGGATCGCGGCGTCAAAATCAAACCGCCTAATCGGTTGCAAAGTCACTTCGGATGCAAGATCTGGCGAAAAGCATAAATCGAGAAACGATCCCGCTTTCGCTCTGACGTCTCGATACTCCGGAAGATAACGACCTGCTTGGCGCATGAACCAAACGGGGGGTGTTTCACGCACTTCGCCTGATAATACCTGTAGGAAAGCTGATTTAGATTGAGGGAAATTCACAATACCTTAACTCTCTATTCATCTTTCTTAATAAAGGGTTAAGAAGATAGTAGGGCTGGATACAGGGGAAAAGGATTTTACGAAAGTTTCCCTGAGGATTGCCAGCCCTATAGCATCAATTTTTCCCTGCGGCTTTTTCTTTCCAGCCAGAGGGGAAAGAGTCGCACAAACCAGAAAAAGACACGATAGATTTTACACATGTCACTGTAGGAAAAAGCGCAGTCCCCACAATCCCGTCGCGGTATGGCCTGGGATTTCCCGGTCATACTTATCAAAAACCCTTGGGCGCTAAAAAAACCGAAAATGGGAGTAATCAACAAGGATGATGATGATTGTCGCCGACAGGCCTGTTATGCACATATATTCCACTGGCTATGGCGGAAAAACTGTTACCTCAATCCATGAACGGCAAAATGACCGAGTCGGATGAAACGCTCGCCTCTTATTTCCATGTCCATCTCATTTCGGATTCCACCGGTGAGACTTTAAACGCAATGTTGAAGGCAACGGCTTCGCAGTTCAAAAAAGCAAAGCCCATGGAACACCCTTATTCCCTGATCCGCTCACGAGCCCAACTCGACCGGGCGCTAATGGAGGTCGAAGCCGCGCCTGGCTTGGTGCTCTATACAATGGCGAATGCACAATTGCGGCGGATATTGGAAATCCGCTGCAGCGAACTGCACATCCCCGCCGTTTCCGTTCTTGATCCGCTATTGGGCGCATTCACCGAATATCTCGGTCACGAAAAAAGCATGGATACGGGCGCCCAATATCAGCTGGATGAGGCGTATTTCAAACGTATTGCCGCATTGGATTATACGCTCTGCCACGATGATGGACAGATGGTGTGGAATCTTGAAGCGGCGGACGTGGTGCTGGTGGGGGTCAGCCGAACATCAAAAACACCAACCTGCATGTATCTCGCCAATCGCGGGGTGAAAGCCGCAAATGTTCCCCTGGTTCCTACGTCGGAGCCGCCTGCGGAACTTTTCGGATTGCGCAGACCCCTTGTTATTGGTCTCGTCGCCAGCCCGGACAGGTTGGCGCATCTCCGCGAGAGCCGGATGGGAAACCTGAATGCACAGGATTTGAAAGAATACTCAGACCTTGACGCTATTCGCAAAGAAGTATCCCGGGCCAAGAGGCTTTGTGCGAAGCACCGCTGGCCAATCATTGACGTCACCAGAAAATCTGTTGAGGAAACGGCGGCGGACATTCTCAATAAATTGACCGCCAGACAAAACCGAACGTCATGAGTCCAAAGCTCATCCTTGCTTCCGGAAGCGCAATCCGCGCGTCCATTTTAACCAATGCGGGTGTTCGCTTTGAACAAGTGACACCCGGTGTTGACGAAGCCGCTATAAAAACTATCGGCAAACAAGAAAACCTTGGTCTTGAGGCGATCGCCATGGGATTGGCCGAAGCGAAGGCGCTCGATGTGGACGACGGTGAAAATCCCTATATCATCGGGTCCGATCAAATTCTGGAGTATCGCGGGCAGGCTTTCGATAAAGCCCAAACGATGTCTGAGGCCCGCGAGCGTTTGCGTCTATTGCAGGGCGATGAACATCGTTTGATTAACGCCGTTGCGGTGGTTCAAAATAAAAAAGTGGTTTGGCGACACATCGATCAGCCCAGGCTGGTCATGCGGCCAATGACAGACACAGCGATCGATGCCTATCTTACACAGGCCGGGGAAGAGGCGCTCTCGAGTGTTGGGGCGTATCAGGTTGAAAAACTGGGCGTCCGTCTTTTTGAGCGTATAGAAGGAGATTACTTCGCCGTGCTAGGACTATCATTGTTTCCACTTCTGACATATTTGCGACAAATCAACATGCTGGAATATTAACATGACCACGCCAAAACTCGCCGCCGTCATTGGATATCCGATAGGACATTCGCTCTCTCCGGTTATCCATAACACATGGGCGGTCCGCGAACGCGCCAATGCGCATTACATTCCTGTCGAGGTTGGCGAAAGCTATGATTGTTTTGCGCGCGCGGCGGGCGCTTTGGCTACTCTCGGATTCTCGGGATGTAATGTTACTCTTCCGCACAAAGAAAATGCGCTGCGGTATGCGATAGAGATAAGCGACAAGGCTAAATTGGCGGGCTCTGCGAATATGCTGACATTTGGTCACAATGGGCCGTATGCGGACAATACTGACATAATAGGATTTAAGTGCGCCCTGGAAACAGTTCTCGATGAAAAAGCAACCCGTCGCCGAGCCGTGATATACGGCGCTGGCGGCGCTGCACGCGGTGTCGTTATTGCGTTACGCGAATTGGGGTACGAGAAAATCATTGTCGCCAATCGTACACCCGATCGATCGGCCGCTCTTGTCGAAAAACTCCCGGGAACCAGCACAACGCCCTGGGAAAATCGCAACGAAGCATTGGAAGGCGCGGATATTCTGGTGAACACCACGTTACTGGGCATGACCAATGCGCCCGCTCTTGAGGTTTCGCTGGATCATTTGCCGGCGGGTGCGGTGGTTGCAGATATTGTGTATCATCCTTTAGAAACAGCGTTGCTGCGGTCGGCGAAGGCGGGTGGGTATCAAACGGTCGATGGTCTCGCAATGTTGATGCATCAGGCTGTCCCTGGATATAAAGCCTGGCTCGGAAAAAATGCTGTGGTCGATGATGACCTGCGCAAAAGGCTGGTTGGAGCACTCAAAGCGAGGGTGATGTGATGGTCATCGTCGGGCTCACCGGTTCTATTGGCATGGGGAAGTCAACCGTCGCAGCAATGTTCGCGGATGAGGGCGCGGCAACCTGGAGTGCAGATGATGCGGTGCACCGTCTCTATGCTGCGGGCGGAGACGGTGCAAAAGCGCTGGAGGCGGAGTTCCCCGAAGCCATTGCAGGCGCCGCTGTTGACCGGGGAAAACTCTCCGCTGCTGTGTTGAAAAATCCCGAAAAACTCACCCGCATTGAAAACATTATCCACCCGCTGGTTGCCGCCGATCGCGCCGCCTTTCTTGAGGGGTGTAGAATGCGCCGCGTTGACGTGGTGGTCTTCGATATACCGCTCTTATTCGAGAACGAATACGAGAACCAATTCGACGCCGTTGTCGTGGTGACGTCGGAGCCAGAACGCCAACGCATGCGAGTGCTTTCCCGTCCGGGCATGACGCTGGAAAAATTTGAAACGCTGTTGGCGAAACAAACGCCAGATAGCCAAAAACGAAGCCAAGCGGATTACCTTATCACCACCGATGGTTCGATGGATGAAACCCGCGAACAGGTTGTGAAGATTATGGTCCTATTGAGAAGTGCTGCGCATACGCAATAGCGGTAAGTGTGTCACGCGCTCAGCCGACAGGCGCTTACCAGTGCGAAGAAAGAATGCCCCAGAAAAAACCCCGCCGCAGCGGGGTCTTTATTCATTAATCGATCAGTAAAGACAGGCGACGCCTACCAACCGCACTGACGGTCCTGGTTTTGCTCTTTGAGGTAGTCCATCAAGGGCGCGAAATATTCCACAACCGCGCCGCCGTCCATTTCCCGGCTTCCGGTGAACGCTTCAAGCGCTTCCGGCCAGGG
>JAJFFW010000090.1 GCA_021776435.1 Parvularculaceae bacterium
CGGCGCTCTAACGCTTCGACCGGGCGCGGATATAGCGTACTGTGCCGGTTTTCGAGCGCATCACCACCGTATGGGTATTCACATGACCCGTTTCCCACTTCACGCCGTCAAGCATCGTGCCGTTTGTGACCCCTGTCGCCGCAAAGAACACATCACCGGAAGCGAGATCGAACAAATCATACTTCCGATTAAGATCTCTGATGCCTATGCGCTCTGCTCGTTGACGTTCATCATCCGTCTGGAAGTGTAATCGCCCCTGCATTTGTCCGCCTACGCATCGAAGCGCCGCAGCCGCGAGAACCCCTTCCGGCGCCCCGCCTCGCCCGAGATAAAGGTCAATACCAGTCGATTTCTCGGTTGTGTGAAACACACCGGCGACATCACCATCCGGGATCAAGAAGACCCGGGAGCCCAACTTACGGGCGCTTTCAATGATATTTTCATGGCGTTCCCGATCGAGGACGCAGACCGTTATTTCAGAAGGAAGCGTACCCTTTGCTTTCGCCAGCGCGGTAATGTTGTCTTCAACCGAAGCGTCAAGATCGACCACGCCAACTGGCAAATCCGGACCCACGGCAATTTTATCCATGTAAACATCTGGCGCATGAAGCAGGGCGCCTCCCTGCGCCATGGCTACGACCGCGAGCGCATTCGCCATCGCCTTAGCGGTCAACGTCGTTCCTTCGAGAGGGTCCAGCGCAATATCGACTTTCGGCCCGCTGCCAGAACCAACACGTTCGCCAATATACAGCATGGGCGCTTCATCACGCTCGCCTTCGCCGATAACGACAGTACCGTCGATTTCAAGTTTATTGAGGGCCGCACGCAATGCTGTGACCGCTTCTTGATCAGCGCCTTCTTTGTCACCTCGACCGATCATCGTCGATGCTGCTATTGCAGCGGCTTCAGTGCAGCGACCGACTTCCATCGTTAACACTCGGTCTAGATAGGATTCCTGATCAGTCATGTAACTCTTCCTTCCCACATTCGATCATAATTAAAATTCCTCGATTCGGATCACCGTCGGTTCGCCGATGACAAATGGTTTCGCTGAAATGGCATCCACTGCGCACCGCACATTTTTATCAAGCGCGCTATGGGTGGTGATGACAACATCAACCGCAGCCGGTTTGCCCGGATGTTCACCGACCGGCGGCTGCAGCATACTGTCGATTGAGACATCGTTGGCAGCCAGCATTTCCGTAACAGCGGCGATGGCGCCTTTCACATCCTGCAGCGAAAATCGCAGATAAAAGCGCGCTATCTGAACGATTGGGTTGACCACACTCGCCGCTTTCAAATCCTTTGCCGGTCGATTGAAGACCGGTCCGCGGGCGCCGCGAGCAATCGCGATGATATCCGCCATGACAGCGCTGGCAGTTGGTCCGGCCCCAGCCCCTGGTCCGGTCAAGCATATTACCCCTAAAGGGTCGGCCTTGAAATAAATAATGTTTTCAGCGCCGCCAGTTTGAGCAATGGCGTGGCGTTCGCGGACAAGCGCCGGGCGTACGCAAAGCTCGACGCTTTCAGATGCGCGACGTGCGACTGCTAGAAGCTTAATGCGATAGCCAAGGTCTCGTGCATGGCCGACATCCGCTAACGCGATATTTTCTATTCCTTCTACCGGCATAGATTTAAGATCCGGACACACACCAAATGCAATCACCGTCAAAATTGCAAGTTTATGGGCCGCATCGAGTCCACCAATATCAAATAAGGGGTCGTCCTCTGCATAGCCGAGACGCTGTGCCTCGCCGAGCGCGTCTTTATAGGTCGACCCTCTGCGATCCATCTGTGTAAGAATATAATTGCAGGTACCGTTCAAAATTCCAGCGACATAGTCAATATCACATACAGCAGCGCCGTCGCGTATGGCGCGGATAACAGGTATGCCCGCCGCTACTGCGGCTTCAAAAAACAGGGCGACATTCGCGTCCTCCGCAGCCCGGGCGAGTGCGGCGCCATGCTCGGCGATCAGCGCCTTATTGGCGGTAACGATGTGCTTGCCAGCGGCGATCGCCGCTGCCACCGAATCCCGCGCCGGGCCCTCCGATCCGCCGATCAATTCGACAAAAATATCGATATCAGGTGACGACGCCAGGTCCACAGGATCATCGAACCAGGCGACGCCTTCCAGCGACACACCACGGTCACGATCGCGATTGCGCGCGCTGACCGCCGCCAATTCGAGCCCTGCCCCGATTTGCGAAAGCTGGCCCTGCCGTCCGGTCAAAAGCGGAAGTAAGCCGCCGCCGACGACCCCGAGTCCTGCAACCCCTATCCGCCAGGTTTTCATAGTGCTTCATCCGTCATTTCGCGACGCAACAGTGACTAGAGCATTTCCAGGAAAAGGGGAAACCGGTTTTCTGATCGGAAACGCAACAATACACAGACTAAACGCAAGCCCTTCCGTCCTTCAGAATCGGATTTTCTCAAGACCTTGTCAGGCTGAGTCTTAAACTCAATCCAACACTTTCTGATTATGCCGCATTCTTGCGGGCAAGAAGTTTCTTGATATTGCGCGCCGCCTGACGAATGCGCTGTTCGTTTTCCACAAGGCCGATTCTTACATACCCCTCGCCTTGTTCGCCGAACCCAAGACCGGGCGCGACTGCGACATCTGCGTTTTCCATCAACAGCTTCGAAAAACCAACGGAGCCCAAATCCTTGAACCTTTCCGGGATCGGCGCCCAGGCAAACATCGAAGCTGCTGGGTTTGGAACTATCCACCCAGCACGGGCAAAACTCTCAACCAAGACATCACGACGGGCGCGATAAATACTGCGAATTTCATCGACGCAGTCCTGCGGTCCATCGAGTGCGGCTGTGGCGGCGACTTGGATTGGTGTAAAGGCGCCGTAATCGAGATAGGATTTCACCCGCGCCAGAGCGGCGATCATCCGTTCATTGCCGACCGCCATACCGATCCGCCAACCAGCCATGGCGAAGGTCTTCGACAAGGAATTGACCTCTACAGCGATATCTTTAGCGCCAGGAATCTGAAGGATCGATGGCGCAGGATCCCCAAAATAGATCTCAGAATAAGCGAGGTCGGAAAGCACCAGGATCTCGTGCTTTTTCGCAAGCGTCACAGCGTCACGATAAAAATCCAGATCGACAACCTGCGCAGTCGGGTTGGATGGATAATTCAACACCATCGCCTTTGGCCGCTTTGTGCTGCTCGCAATGGCGCGACTGAGTCCCGAGAGATAAGCGTCAGGCGATAACGCTGACACTGCGTTGATCACGCCGCCGGCGATAATAAACCCGTATGCGTGGATCGGATAAGCAGGGTCCGGCGCCAGAATGATATCTTCCGGCGCTGTGATCGCCTGTGCAAGATTTGCAAATCCCTCCTTCGACCCCAAAGTCGCAACGATCTCGCGCTCAGGGTCGAGCTTCACACCGAAGCGGCGCTCGTAATAGCGCCCCATCGCTTTACGCAGCCCTGCTATACCCCGTGACGCTGAATACCTATTCGTTCGAGGTTTTTGAGCCGTTTCAATAAGTTTTTCGACAATATGCACCGGCGTCGGCATGTCCGGATTGCCCATGCCGAAATCGATGACATCGCGCCCCTCACCTCGCAAATGCGCTTTCAGCGCATTCACCTCATCAAATACGTAAGGTGGCAGGTGTTTGATGCGATAAAATTCCTCAGCATCCGGCATATCAATCGCAAAGGCTAATTGCCTTCATCTCCATCTTTCTTCTCGTCGCCCTCTCTGAGAAGAGGTTCGGCGCGTTCCAGGCGCGCTGCTTCGCTTGATGTCTCAACCGCTTGAGACAAGGCTGAACTGGTTTCATCAAGAGATCGTTCACCAGCCTCCGGGTCGCCAGGCAGCAGCACCCCACGCTCTTGATCGAGTCTCGCCGCCGCCCTGGCTTGCTCGATTTCGCTATCAAGCAATGCGCCAGCATCGATTAAGGCTTGAGATTCTGCCGTTCTGACTTCTGATGAGGGTTGATCGGGTCTTTTGGATGGCTCTTTGGAAAGATCTGGGAAGCGCGCGTCGTCTCGGGCGCGCTGAGTGGCGACCCTCTCTTTAATCACCGGGTTCACGGGCTGGTCACTGCCGCGATCTTCATATTTCACGAACCCAGGGGGGGCGAAGCGTTTCAAGCTGCTGCAAGCAGGCAGGAAAGCGGCGGCGGCAGCCACAAGCGACAACAAAATTCCGTTATTAAATTTTGCACCCATTCAAACCACATTCTATAAGCTGATCAATGACACATAACCCTCATCCGGCCCCATGACGCAAGCTGAAGATCAATCGAAGCCTTCCGATACTGTCTCGGCGCCGAAACCCAAGGCGCCGAAGAAGAAAAAATCCGCCCAAAAAACGTCGAAACCCAAGGATTCCAAATCGAGAGCGGCGAAAAAACGGACAAAAAAGAAATCGAATGGCGCAGCGCCTAAACGCTCAACCACGCCATCAAAAGCAACATCGAAAAAACCGCACATCACGGCGTCCAAATCACGCGCCGGCGCCGAAAAAGAGTCTGTCAAGACCCTCGACGGGGATTTTGACGCCCTTTCTGAATACCTCACGGAGATTTCAGGGAGAAGCCAGGAGGTCGTGCGCAATTATTTTTCGCACCAACCTGATCTTCGCCGCGTGACCGGCGAACTGTCCTCCGACCCGTTAAATGTCGGTGAGGCGTTTCGGGAGATGATGAAATCATTCGCCACAGACCCGGCGACCCTGATGCAGAGTCAATTCAAACTCTGGACCGATTACGCCCTGTTGATGGCCTCCATGTCTCGAAAAATGGCCGGAGAGGATGTCCAACCTGTCATTGAACCGGCAGCCGGTGACAAACGCTTCACGCATCCCGCCTGGAAGGAAAACCAACTTCTTGATTTCGTCAAGCAATCCTATCTTACCGTTGCGGATTGGCTGCGCACGACTGTGCACCAACTCGAAGGCATGGACGAGCACGAGAAGAGAAAAGCCGAATTCTTCACCCAACAATTCATCGATGCCCTCTCTCCATCGAATTTTGCCATGTTGAATCCTGAGGTGGTCGAAGCGACCATTGAAAGTCGCGGTGAAAACCTTCTGAAAGGGCTTAAAAATCTACTCGAAGATATTGACCGCGGTCACGGCGAGCTTTCAATCCGCCAGGCCGATCTCGATTATTTCAAGCTTGGCGAGAACGTCGCGACCACAAAAGGCAAAGTCGTTTATCAAAACGACATCATGCAGCTCATCCAATATGAGCCTTTGACGAAAGACGTCGCCAAGCGACCGTTGCTGGTTTTTCCACCCTGGATTAACAAATTCTACATCCTCGATTTGCAAGCCAAAAATTCCTTTGTTCGATGGATGGTGGAACAGGGCCGGACGGTGTTTGTCGTCTCATGGATCAACCCTGGTACGGATCTTAAAGAGAAGACCTTCTTCGATTATATTCAAGGTGGAGTTTTCGGTGGTCTAGACGCCGTTAAAGAGGCGACGGGCGAATCTGAGGTCGATGCGATTGGGTATTGCATCGGCGGCACCATGCTCGCGACGGCCCTCACCTATATGGCCGCGATTGGCGACAAGCGGATCAAGTCAGCGACATTTTTCACTGCTCAGACGGATTTCACAGAAGCCGGTGACCTCTTGCTGTTTGTTGACGACGATCAGCTCAACGCAATTGAAAAGCAGATGGATGCAGCCGGCGGCGTTCTTGAAGGGCGTGCGATGGCGACAACTTTCAATATGTTGCGTTCGAACGATCTGATCTGGTCGTTCGTCATCGATAATTATCTCAAGGGTAAAGAGGCTGCAAAATTCGACCTCTTGTTCTGGAATTCAGACGCGACACGGATGTCGAAAAACGTTCACCTGTTTTATTTGCGTGAGTTTTATCAACATAACCGACTGGCCAATGGGGATATGGAGCTCGGCGGTCAGAAACTCGATTTAGGTAAAGTTGCGATTCCGATCTTCATGCAGGCCGGCGAGACAGACCACATCGCCCCCCCGAGCTCAATTTATAATAGCGCCAAACTCTTCGGCGGCCCTGTCGAATACATGCTTGCCGGGGCTGGCCATATCGCCGGCGTGATCAACCATCCGGACAAGAACAAATATCACCATTCGATCAATACCGGTTTACCGGCCTCACTGGACGCTTGGAAAGGCGCTGCGGTTCGCCATGAAGGGTCATGGTGGTGTCATTGGATGGACTGGCTCAACGAAGTCAGTCCTGAAAAAGTTCCGGCCCGAACGCCAGGAGACGGCGCACTGAAACCCATCGAGGACGCGCCCGGTAGCTATGTGAAGGTGAAAGCTTAATCTTAATCCGTACCGTGACGATAAAGTGTTCTTAAGGTGAGCGCTGTTCGTTTCGCTTGTGGATCGTTTCTGCACCCCAGGATTGTTGTTAACTTTTTATTAACCTTTCCGAATCATTTTGAATTCTTAACAAAACCTAAATTTTTGGGGGAAGTGATGTCCAGGGTAAACCAGACAACGCAACAGCTGTTTTTGAAGTTAGGCGCGACGGAACGCACGCGCAGCACCAAAGCTGATGCGCTGTTTCGCCGTCTGCGCAAGACTGATCAAGAGAAATTGTCAGAAACGCTAAATTCTTCGGCGAAGCGTTTTGAGGACGCTGTGGCGCGCACAAAAAAGAAGCAATCTGAATCCGGTAATTAAAGTTTCTTTAGACGGAATAAAAAAAACGCCCCAAACCAGGGCGCTTTTTTTTGATATTGAGGCTCGATCTAGCGTTTCGAGAACTGGAAAGAACGGCGCGCTTTTTTACGGCCGTATTTCTTACGTTCCACGACACGACTGTCGCGCGTTAGGAACCCGCCTTTTTTGAGAACAGCCCGCAGCTCCGGCTCGAAATAGGTGAGCGCTTTTGAGATGCCATGGCGCACCGCGCCAGCTTGCCCCGAAGGACCAGAGCCGGTCACTGTGCAGACAACATCGAACTGATCATTACGGTTGGCGGCGACCAGCGGTTGCTTGATGATCATCTGCAACACAGGCCGGCCAAAATAATCAGCATGATCTTTTTTGTTAACCGTTATGCGGCCAGCGCCAGGCTTAATCCAAACCCGCGCAATTGCCGTTTTACGCTTGCCCGTCGCATAAGCGCGGCCTTGCTCATCGACTTTACGGACATAAACCGGGGCTTCATCCGCTTCCGGTTGTTGAACAATACCGGCCTCTTCGGCCACGACTTTCAGGTCTTCTAGAGAGGTTACGCTCATAATTAGGCGTCCCTTTTGTTCTTGCGGTTCATCGCGCCGACATCGAGGGTTTCAGGTTGCTGGGCCTCATGAGGATGCTCAGTACCCGTATATACGCGCAAATGCGTCATCTGTTCGCGTGCAAGCGGCGAATCTTTTGGCATCATACGCTCAACTGCTTTGGTCAAGACACGCTCAGGAAACTTCCCTGTAAGGATTTTTCCCATGGTGCGCTCTTTAATGCCGCCGGGATATCCGGTGTGCCAATAGAACTTCTTATTCTCGAGCTTACGGCCCGTGAATACGACTTTATCGGCGTTGACGACAATGACGTGATCGCCGCAATCCACATGCGGTGTGAACATCGGTTTATGCTTGCCGCGCAGTCGAGTGGCGATAACCGCCGCCAGGCGCCCGACGACGAGGCCTTCAGCGTCGATCAGCAGCCATTTTTTCTCAACTTCCGCAGTTTTGGCGGAATAGGTTTTCATTCTCAGCCCCAGATTGGATCTAGAAAAGGGCGCGGGCCCGGCAATCGGTCCCGCAGGAGCGGATGCCGTTAGAGTACTCGTCGAACGGCGTCAACATGTTTTAATAATTTGTTTGAAAACAAAGGGATAGGTGAGCGGTAGTATATTACCACACATCTCCAATCTTAGCTCACGCTTGACGCGTGTGGTCCAGGGCCACAAAAGAGAGACCGCTAAGTTGCGCCTTTTCACCATCGCCCGGAGAGCGTTCATGCGCGCCTATCTTTCTCATCCAATCGCCCTTACCGCCGCCTTCGCCCTCCTCGCGGCCTGTAGTCCGCCAGAGCGAGAAGCAACACCGGACGCCGTCGAGGAAGCCACCCCTCCGCCCGTCGAAGATCCCACGCCGACTGACCAACCTGCGGAAGTGTCCACTATCGACGAACTCGCCAAACTTTCGGCGACGGCGCATGGGCTCGCGTTCTGGAAACATCCTACACTGCCGTTCAAAAGCATGGTGATCGCCGCGACCGGCGTTGGCGTCATCGGATACGATATCGAAGACGGCGCTGAAGTTGCCCGCCTTGAAGGAATCGAAGCCGGCGGCGTCGACATCGCCTATATTGGCCAGGGCGACACATCGCGCGCCGTCATGGCGGTCCATGACCGCAGCCAGCAGGCAATTGTGTTTTACGGCGTTGATAATATTTCCCGCCAATTCGCACCGGATCTTACCGCCATCGCAATCGATGAAGACGCAGACGGGTTTTGTTTTGGCCGCATACCGGGTCGTGAGATGTTCACGCTTTATGTGCTTCGTGATGACAGACTATACGGACAAGACATCGGCGCTTATGCGAGTAGCAACGTTTTACAAGATGTCGTGATTCATTCTCTTCCTGCAGCGGCGGTGGCCTGCGCTGTCGATGATCGCGATGGCTCGGTCTTCGTCGCAGCAAAAGACGGCGCCATTTACCGCTTCGATCGTGGCGAGGGATTGACAACGCCTTTCGCACAAAGCGCCGCCAGACAACCTGTCTCTATCGGCATCGCGTTGAACGGATCCATAGACAGCGATACATCCGATCCGTGCTGTGGCCAAATTGCACTCCTCAATGGCGCCGACGGCGTTGTGCATCTTTTCGACCGCAAAGATGGCCGTGATCTGGGCGCCGTTCGATTGATCCGGTTTGATGAGATCGAGGGAGTCCATGCGGCGACGGCCATGGCGCTTGGCTATGCAAATTATGGTGGAATTTATCGTAGCGGCGCACTGGCGCTAGCGACCAATGGCGAGTCGCCTGCCTTACGAATGACGCCTTTCGGCGGGATCGCCAATGCCCTTGAGTTCACGCTCGGCGAACCCGTCAATCCACGCGGGAGTAATCCGGAGCCGGACAAAGACCCCAACACCATTATCGATATTGAAATTGTCAAACCCTGATTTTCCAAAAATGCGCCCCCGCAAGCGAGGATGAACAATCAGGGACTTATAAAGAGGAAAATGCGCGAGCGCCCCACAAAGACCATATTGTTGATCATGACTCTCAAGGATAGGATTCAACAGACATTCTGAGGGGAGAGTGATGTGGCTGTTCGTATACGAAATCTTATTTTTGCGGGTTGCGCATTCCTGCTTTCGGCTTGCACGACCGAAGAGCTGAATTACTTCGCAGACTCGCTCGCAGCGGGCGTGGAGGAGAGTTTTGGCCCCGGTTACGGCTCTGGTTATAACGCAGGGCACAATACGGGTTACAACTCAGGGTATAGCGGCCCCTATTACGACCCATACGGCTTTTCCAGTTATTCCGGTTGGTCATCGGGCTATTCCTATGGCGATTATGTCGGCTATCGGGAGTGCAGAAATACGGGGTCATATTACACCTGTGACAGTGACGGCGACGGCTACGCCGATATGTATGGCGACACCGATGACGGGTCATATGCATCATCGAATTTACGGGTGAATGGACGCGGGGAAGCCTATACATGGGATTCCAGCTGTTCGTGCTGGGAGCGGGAATACTCGCTGGATGGCTCGCGTACGGACTATCACGACGACTATGATGATTACTAGTCGCGCATAAGGGGAGCGCGATTAAGTTAAGCCGCCTCTTCGCTACGACGCGCCAGCCCATGCGTGGCGAAGAGCGCAGCAGTGAGTACACCAAGGGCGCCCGCCTGGTGCAACAACCCCAGAGTGATTGGCGTTGCGGCCAACAATGTCCACACGCCCAACACGATCTGTAGGCCGACGGCGGCAAGCACAAGGCGCGCACGGGATTCTATGGTGATTTTACGGGCGGCGAGATAAAACCAGATGGCCCCAGCAGCCAACAGATAGGCCCCGATCCGGTGGTTGAATTGAACGGCGGCGAGGGATTCAAACACATCCCCAAAACGGGGCGCATGATTAAAATACGCGTCCGGAATGAAGCGCCCGTCCATTAACGGCCAGGTGTTGTAAACATGCCCGGCGCGCAGCCCCGCCACGAATGCGCCGAGAATCATTTGCACAAAAACGCCGACACTCAGCGCCACACCTGCCCAAAAAAGCTTCGGCGCAAGAACCTCTGCACTTTTCCTTTCCCCGCCGGCGCGCCAAAGAGTCAGCCCCGTCCAGAACATCAGCGCAAAGAGAAAAACGGCAAGACCAAGATGCGCCGCCAACCGGTATTGACTGACATCGACCCGATCAGCGAGGCCGCTCATCACCATGTACCAACCCAAAAGTCCCTGCGCCCCTCCAAGCAAAAACAAACCGAAGAGCTTCACGCCAAGCCAGCGGCCGGTCTGTTTGGCGACGAAAAACCCAATCATCGGCAAGAAAAAAGCAACGCCGATCAACCGCCCCAGCAGGCGATGCCCCCACTCCCACCAGTAGATCGACTTGAACTCGGACAGGCTCATGCCCCAGTTCACTTCTTCATATTCCGGAATCGACTTGTATTTCTCGAACTCTTCCAGCCAGACCGCTTCGCTTAAGGGCGGAAAGGCGCCGGTAACGGGCCGCCATTCGGTAATCGACAGCCCTGAATCCGTCAGGCGCGTCGCCCCGCCAACGATCACCATCGCGGCGACCAGTCCGCACATGATAAAAAGCCAGATGGCAATGCGCCGGGCGGCGCGCGCCGACGTCGCGCCCGCATAGGGTGGCAGATTTTGCCGGCCGGCGATCGAAGTGTTATGGGCTGTCATCGGTGTTCCTGTACCGTGTTTCGCATGGTCTAGCGCAGAGCCGCATGGCGCGGGAATAGCCGAACGACCTCAAAGACGGAAGATGCCATGACCGCGCGCACCAAAAAACTGCTTGGCCTGTTTATCCTGTTGCCGGGCATTGCGGTTTATCTGTTCGCGGCGGCGGCGATTAGCGATTTCGTACCCGATTTCTGGCTGGCGAAACTGATCTATTTCATCATTGCGGGGGTCAGTTGGGCGTTTCCGGCAAAATATTTGATCTCGTGGATGAACGCTGACCCGCCTGCGCGCGGGGAGTGAACGCAGCCTTCAATTCGTCGCAAATTTGGTTTCGATCCGAGCTTGAATTTCTTCCTGTTCGAGCCACCACCCTTCGATTTCATCCAGCGCCTTCACGGTGGAAAGCTCAAAGCCGCGCGTCGGCGCCGAAGTCAGCCACGGACCAATCATCGCAATCGTATCTGGCCGTGGATGACAGATCGCAACCACATAACCGGTCGCCCTGGCGATGCGTTCGAGCTGATCCAGCTGTTTACGTACGGTTTCACGGCCCGCTTCGGGGTCCAGAAAAACATCGCGATCAAAGATCGTCGCACCAATCGATTTTCCCGCCTCACGGGCGCTGCTGTCGGGCGTTGTCAGGGAATCCAGAAAAAATAAGCCCTTACTCGCCAGAACCGATAACACGGTTTTCATTGTCGGAAGGTCGGCCGTCATCTTTGAGCCCATATGATTGTTGACGCCGACATAGCCAGTGAAGCGCGAAAGATTCCAGTCGAGCTCCTTTAACAAAGTGCTGCCCGTCATATCTGACGAGAGACTATGGGGTCCCGGATCTAAATCAACAGATGGCTCCATCGGTAAATGCAACATAACCGCATGACCGCGCGCATTCGCTCGGTCGATCAGCGGTTGGGCATTATTCGCGTAAGGGAGAAATGAGAGTGTGAGAGGACCTGGCAGGGACATCACCTGTTCAAAAGCGACCGGGTCAAGCCCCATATCATCAAAGATGATGATAATACGTGGACGCCCAGGCACGAGGGATGGCGCATCGAAGCGTTCTGGCAAACCGCCCGAGAGCACGCGATCGACCAGACGGGCTCGAATTTCGCGCGTTGCACCAGCGGCGAGTGGAGAATTCCGTAATTCAAGCGAAATCATCCGATCACGATTAGCCCGCGCCGCTGTTCCCTGCCCGCCAAGATAGGATCCGAAAGCCCCAAGGGAGACCCCCGCGATCGCTATCACGATCGACGCAAAAACACCTGCGCTGCCGACCCTCGGTTTAGCAACCTTGGCCTGATGCGATTTTCTGGGCAATTTCCTTCACCGTAGATACGCGATTTGGCGTCAGCGCTTGCGCGAACAGACGCTCTGTTTATTGTCGCGCTCGGACAATTTCATGATTCTCGGCAAAGATGATTCTGGTAATCGATAATTACGACAGTTTTACATTTAACCTAGTGCACTTGATCGGTGGCCTCGGTTACCCCATCCGCGTGAAACGCAATGACGAACTATCCGTCGAGGGCGTCTTCGCGCTTGACCCGAAGGTCATCGTGTTATCACCCGGTCCTTGTACCCCCAACGAAACGGGGATTGGCCTGGATTTGGTGAAGGCCGCAACGGGTCAGCGAAGGGATGGAAAAGTGTATCCCACCACACCGCTCTTCGGCGTATGTCTTGGCATGCAAACACTTGCACAATCGCTTGGAGGTCAAATCAAGCCTGCAAAATGCCTGATGCACGGCAAAACCAGCCACATCAGGCATAACGGCAAAGACCTCTTTAAGGGAATTCCGCAAGACTTTAAGGCGACCCGCTACCATTCTCTGGCTGTGGGCGCGGAAAGTTTACCAGAGGAATTGGAGATCACCGCGACCACGGGTGACCTATCGGACTCAAAGGCTGATGTCGAAGTTATGGCGATATGTCATTCTCAAAAACCGATGGCGGGCGTGCAATTCCACCCGGAAAGCATCGCCAGCGAATATGGTGCTGCCGTTTTTTCGAATTTCCTGACATGGGCAGGCGTAAAGTGAATCCATCTTTCACCCCCTATTTGCGAAAAGCCGTATCCGGCGCCTATTTCTCAAGCGAGGAAATGCGGGCTGCGATCAGGCTGTTGCTCGAGGGATCGGTTAGCCCGGTTCAAACTTCGGGTTTTTTAACAGCCCTTCGAACCCGGGGGGAAAGCGTCGATGAGATTGCCGCCGCGGCTCAGGCCTTGCGCGATAAGGCGCTCATGGTCGAAGCGCCGGAGGGCGCTGTCGATACCTGCGGCACAGGCGGGGACGGCGCGGACACATTCAATATCTCGACAGCGGCAGCGTTGATCATCGCCGGATGCGGTGTTGCTGTCGCAAAACACGGCAATAAACGTGCGACATCGAAATCCGGATCATCGGAGGTGCTCGCTGCTCTCGGCGTAAAAGTCGACATACCGCCCAGACAGATTTCAAAGTGCATCCACGAAGCCAATGTGGGCTTTATGTTAGCCGCCCTTCACCATACAGCCATGGCAAAGGTTGCATCAGTACGCAGGGAATTGGGCGTTCGCACACTCTTCAATTTACTTGGCCCCCTTTCAAACCCCGCAGGGGCGCGCCTCCAACTGATGGGCGTATTCGCTGAAAACCTTGTTGAACCAATGGCCGAAGTTTTGAAACGTCTTGGCGCCAAATCCGCCTGGGTCGTGCACGGTGGAGACGGCCTTGATGAATTAACAACGACGGGTCCTAGCACAGTGGCCGAGCTTAAAAACGGGAACATCCGCGTATTCACCGTGACACCGGAAGACGCAGGTCTGCCGCGCTCAACGATATCAGACCTTAAAGGCGGTGACCCCGATAAAAATGCTGCATCCATTCGACGGTTACTTGAGGGTGAAGCGGGCCCGTTCCGCGATATTGCAGTCATGAATGCCGCCGCTGTCCTCGTTATCGCGGATAAGGCTGCATCCCTGGCGGAAGGCGCCAAACTCGCAATGCAGGCAATCGATGATGGTCGAGCGGCAATCGCTCTCGAAAAGTTGGTTGCGATTTCGAACCAATCAGAATCAGTGCGGTGACGCCATGACCATCCTCGACAATATTGTCGCCTATAAGCGTGAAGAGGTCGCATTGGCGAAAACCAATGCGCCCTTCTCTGCGATAGACACACTCGCTCGTGATACCGCGCCGCCACGAGGGTTTTTAAGAGCTCTGGAGAGAAAGGGCGAAACCGGTTTTGCGCTGATCGCAGAAATCAAAAAAGCCAGCCCTTCCAAAGGCTTGATACGGGCTGATTTTGATCCAGCGGACCTCGCTCGCGCCTATGAAAGCGCCGGAGCAGCCTGTTTATCGGTGCTCACCGATACGCCGAGCTTTCAAGGCTCGCCAGTTTTTTTACGCGAGGCGCGCGATGCGTCACGATTGCCGGTATTGCGTAAGGATTTCATGATCGACCCCTATCAGGTCGCCGAAGCGCGGGCATGGGGCGCCGATTGCATCTTGCTCATTATGGCGTGCCTGACCGAGACACAGGCGGGCGAGCTTGAAGATGCCGCCATTGGTTATGGCCTCGATGTGTTGGTCGAAGTTCATACCTCGGAAGAGCTCACGCAGGCGCTAAATCTAAATTCTAAATTAATTGGTGTAAATAACCGTAATTTAGATGATTTTACCACAAATCTTAATACAACTTATGAACTTGGCCGCAGCATACCCTCCGATTGTTTGATCGTGAGCGAAAGTGGCATTGCCGCCCATAAGGACCTGATCACCCTCCATGGTTTTGGGGCCCGCGCCTTTCTTGTCGGTGAGAGTTTGATGCGCCAAAAAGATGTCGCTTCCGCCACCCGGCGCTTGATTGATCCCTCTGGTCTTGCCTAGAATCGAGGGCTCTTCTTCTATTATTTCCGTCACTTGCTTGACGACGCAATAGAACAACCATAGAACATCGTTGTCGTTTTGTTCCCTTATCGTTTCGGACTTGCAAACACTTGGCCTTTTTAGCCCTCGGTTTACGCAGCTGAAGCATAACGACGAACGCAGACCGGAGAAACAACGATGCTGACGACAAAACAGCGCGAACTGCTTGTTTTCATTAATGAGCGCATAAAAGAAACGGGCGTATCACCTTCATTTGATGAAATGAAAGACGCCCTCGACTTACGCTCGAAATCAGGCATTCATCGACTAATTACAGCACTCGAGGAACGTGGCTTTATCAGACGCTTGCCCCACCGGGCGCGGGCGCTTGAGGTTTTGCGTCTCCCTGATGAAGCCAGTCCCGATGCGCGCCGCCGCACCACGCGAGGCTTTTCGGCGTCGATTGTGGAGGGCCGGTTTCGTGGAGGACGAAAACAGTCTCCCCTTACAGGATCCTCCGACGGGGCCATCGATCTTCCCGTTCTTGGTCGTATCGCCGCCGGCACGCCGATTGAAGCGATCGAGCACGAAGTGGACCGTTTCGCGGCCCCACGCAGCATGCTCGGCTCAGGCGAGCACTTCATTTTAGAAATTCAGGGCGAGTCTATGATCAATGCCGGGATTCAAGACGGTGACATGGCGATCATCCAACGGTGTGATGATGCTTCAAGCGGTGAAATCGTCGTGGCGCTTGTCGATCGAGAAGAAGCCACGCTGAAGCGAATTCGCAAAAAGGGCGCATCGATCGCTCTCGAGGCAGCCAATCCCTCGTATGAAACCCGTATTTACGGGCCAGACAGGGTGGCGATTCAAGGGCGGTTGGTTGGCCTTATGAGAAAATACTAACGCCTCACACGACGTGAGCAAAAGCGCGATCAACCCGACTCATCCTCTTTGCTCTCTTTTAATGTGGTCGCGCTATTTAACCCCAAAACCGTTGCTCACTTTTCGCTCGACATTTTAGTGAGGGTGTTCGTTCGGTTTCACCGAACCGAATCCCGTCCTGTCCAGGGTCTACGGCCACGAGCAGCGGAGGTCGTTCGCACGCGAACGGCGCCGTTTTTATTCAACCAAAGCGCATGTGCGCCGCGCCGCCAACTTGATCCTCGATCGACAAGAACCGCGCGGCATGCTCGCCAATCCGGACCGCTGACAGGGTAAACCGCAATAACAACATCGGCCCGATTGCAATCTTGAGCCAATCCGATCGGTGCACGGGAGACGGCGATGCGTGCGCTTGTTCGCGAAACAATGGTGCAACCCGAAGGGTCGCATTGACCAAGTGTCGCCATGGCTTCGCTGTTGGTTCGATCAGGGTCGAAACCTGCAGCTTCCTTCCAGACACCTGCGGCAAATTTTTCGCGACGAGGTTCGTAGACCGAAAAGACGCGCGCTCCATCATCCCCGAATGTGACCACTGCGGTATTGAGACCAGACGCACTCACGAAAATATCCGGCGGGCGCTCAACCGCAGTTGAGACCAGCACGACCGGCAATGCGAGCAAGCCACCCCATCGCCATCGCGCTCGCATTAAACAAAGCCATAATCCCCCGAAAGTTAAAACCACCATCGCGAAAACCGGCCATTGCGACGTCACGCTGACAGCGCCGGGCCAACTCGAAACTTCACCGCCGACTGAGAGCACCGCCTCAACACCCGCCGCCGATAATCGCCAGGCCCATGCATCCGCGCCAAGCGGTGAAAGGAATAAGGCAAGAATGGCCGCGGGCATGATGACCAATCCCATCAAAGGCATCGCGATAAAATTGGCCGGAAGACTGTAAATCGCCGCTCGATTGAAATGAAAGAGCGCATACGGCGCCGTCGCGATTGCGGCGATCAAGTCTGTAAAAATAATCCCAATCGCATAGCGCCTCACACGCGCAACCAAGGTGAAAATGCGCTCGCCCCGGCGATATGCCGCCCACTCATACGCCGCAATCAGAGCCGTCACCGCCGCAAAGGACATCTGAAAGCCAGGATGCAAGAGGGCTTCCGGCGTCATCAGTAAAATGAGCGAAGCCGCAATGGCGACATTTCTTAAGGACAGTGCTCGGCGATCAACAAGCACAGCAAGAAAAATGATCGCCGTCATGACGAATGCCCGCCGCGCTGACCATCCGGCGCCGGAAATAATGAGATAGACGGCTCCTGATAAGAGCGCCGCCGCCGCGGCCCACTTCTTGATCGCGAAACGCAACGCAACCGGCTCGATCAGAGCCAGCCCCAGCCGCACGGTAAAAAAGATGAGCCCGGTCGCCAGTCCCATATGCAAGCCGGAGATTGCCAAAAGATGAGCAAGCCCGGCGTCACGCAGAGCTGCTTCAGCTGAGGGCGAAATCGCCTCGCGCTTCCCGGTCACAACAGCGGCGACGATGGCGCCCCCATCTCCCGGCGCAGCAGCTGTGATGCGATGGAAAAGCCCAAGCCGGATCCGTTCAATCCACGCGGATGCTTTTTGAGCGTAAGTCGGGTCGTTCTCCGACAGAACTTCGGGCTTCCGAACCACAAATCCGACGGCGCCGATGCGTTCGAAATAGAGCTGGCGTGCAAAATCGTAAGTTCCTGGCGCCGCAGGCGGTGGCGGCGGAGAAAGACCGGCCAGGAGACGGAGTGTATCACCCGGTTTGGCGTTGAAGGATTTTCCCCGCCACGTCACACGAGCCCGCCGTGGCGTCGCCTCGGCCGGAACCCCCTCAATTCCATCAACAACTATGATAAGGCGACGAGAATTGGGCCCTTCCTCAACGGAAACCAGACGCCCTTCGAGCGCTGAAATGGGAAGCTCTTTCTCAAGCACCGGTGCGCGCACCAACTCGGTCCGGATATCAGCGGCGCAAAACCCGATCGCCGTGAGCATGAGCGCCAGCCAAAAGCGCCTCCGTATTTCCGATAACCGCGAGAACAAATAAAAACTGATCAGGAAAATTGGGCCGACCCAGATTGGCGGCTCGACTTTCAGAGCAAAATAGCCACCTGCCCCGAGCCCGATCGCCACAGGAACCCAAAGCGCAAAGCGTTCGGTTTCTTCTATTGCCCAGTCAGCGATTTGTTTGCGAACGCTATTGAACACGGCGCCGAATGCCACGAAACCTACGAGCATGCTCGGTTCTAGACGTTTTCGCCTGGCGAAAAAGTGCACTGTCATCAACGTAGGCGCCTTCTGGCGTTCCGTGCTAAACGCCACGCGCACGATCTGACTAAACCCATGCAACCTAAAAAAGGACTATAACGCAACCATGTCGCAGGCCGTCGTCACCCGCTTTGCTCCCTCCCCGACCGGATTTCTTCATATCGGCGGCGCGCGCACGGCACTCTTTAACTGGTTATACGCCCGCGGGCGGGGTGGAAAATTTTTGTTGCGTATCGAAGACACAGACAGGGCCCGACATAACACCCAAGCTGTCGATGCAATTTTAAACGGTCTGACATGGCTTGGCATCGATTGGGATGGTGAACCGGTTTCCCAATACGCGCGGCAGGAGCGCCATATTGAGGCGGCCCAAACATTACTCAAATCAGGTCGAGCCTATCGATGTTATTTATCCCCGGACGCCATCGAGACGGCCCGATTGCAATCGCGAGAATCGGGAACGCCATTTGAAAGTCCCTGGCGCGACGCCGACCTCGCCGACGCGCCGGACACGCCCTACTCAATCCGGTTCAAGGCGCCCCGTGAAGGCGAAACCATCGTAAACGATGCAGTCCAGGGTCAAGTGCGTTTTCCGAACTCGGCTCTGGATGACCTGATCATTCTCAGAAGTGACGGTTCGCCTACGTATAATCTGGCTGTCGTTGTCGATGATCACGATATGGATGTCACCCATGTGATCCGTGGCGACGACCACTTGAACAACGCCGCGCGCCAACAACAGATTTATGACGCTCTTGATTGGCCTGTACCGGTGTTCGCTCATGTGCCGCTTATTCATGGCCAGGACGGCGCCAAGCTGTCGAAACGTAATGGCGCACTTGGCGTCCAATCCTATCGTGATCTCGGCTACCTGCCCGAAGGGTTAGCCAATTATCTATTGCGCCTTGGCTGGTCACATGGCGATGATGAAATCATTACACAGGAAGAAGCTCTCGGGTGGTTCGACCTGACGGCAATCAACAAAGCGCCGGCCCGGCTCGATCTCGAAAAACTCAACCATGTCAACGCGCATTATATCCGCAAACTTGACGACAAGGATTTCGTTGATAAGGCGACGCCGTTTATTGAAACTTCCGCTGGTCGTCTGGATGGCGCCATACATGCCCGATTAATGCGTGCAGCGCCTTTTATGAAAGCCCGGTGCGAAACGCTTAAAGGCGCGCCCGACGCCGCGGCCTTTCTGCTCACTTGCCGCCCCCTTCAAATCTCCGGCAAAGCCGCCAAACCACTACGCAAAGACACCGCTCAAGAAACCCTTCGCGCTGCACAAAAGGCGCTCTCCCTCGCGTCGAATTGGGATAGTGCTTTGGCTCTTGAGACTGTGTTACAAGAGCTTGCGGCTCACCAAAAAATGAGTTTCGGCCAAATCGGCCAACCCCTTCGCGCCGCACTAACAGGTGGAGCGTCGGCGCCATCCCTGGGCGAGGTGCTCTTCTCTTTAGGGCGAGAGGAATCGCTCTCGCGAATTGGCGATCATGTGATGTAACCCGGGCTAGCTTCTGTTGAGCAAAACCCTATGATCGCACCGCAACATAGCATATTGTGCACCGCACAAAAATGGAGAGACTTGATGAAAAGTAAGATGAATCCTGCGGGCTCAATGACCGTTACCATCGACGGAGTCTCTCACAAATTCCCCTTATATGAGGGAGCCGAAGGGCCGAAGGTTGCCGATATCCGCGCTTTTTATCAAAAAACCGGCGCGTTCACATTCGATCCCGGATTTACATCCACAGCCAGCTGTGAATCGCAGATTACATTCATCGATGGAGACGAGGGCGTCCTCTTATACCGGGGGTATCCGATTGATGAATTGGCGGAGGACTCCAACTTTCTCGAGGTCGCCTATTTGCTCCTGCACGGAGAGTTGCCGTCAAGAGAACAAAACGTAGCTTTTGATGCAGCAATTACTCGTCACACCATGGTGCACGAGCAGCTGAAGAATTTTTATAATGGCTTTAGACGCGACGCACACCCAATGGCGATCATGGTCGGTGTCGTCGGCGCACTATCAGCCTTTTATCATGACTCAACTGACATCAACGACCCAAAGCAACGCAAAATCGCCAGCCATCGGATGATCGCAAAAATGCCGACAATAGCCGCCATGGCATATAAATATTCGACTGGCCAACCTTTCGTGTTCCCACGAAACGACAAATCCTACACAGAAAACTTCATGCGCATGTGCTTTGCGGTCCCCGCCGAAGAGTATGAAGTCAATCCTGTATTATGCGCCGCCCTCGATAAAATTTTTATTCTCCATATGGACCACGAACAAAATGCATCAACCTCCACTGTTCGGCTTGCTGGTTCATCTGGAGCCAACCCGTTCGCATGTATCGCCGCCGGGATCGCATCCCTTTGGGGGCCGGCCCATGGTGGAGCGAACGAAGCCGCACTTACAATGCTTGAAGAGATTGGTTCAGTTGATCGCATACCCGAATATGTCGCTAAGGCAAAAGACAGGAATGACCCTTTCCGCCTTATGGGTTTTGGGCACAGGGTATACAAAAACTATGATCCGCGTGCGAAGGTGATGCGCAATGCCTGCTACGAAGTTCTAGACGCGCTCAATATTCGCGACGAACCGCTTTTACAGGTAGCGCTGGAGCTTGAGCGGATCGCCCTTGAAGACGAATACTTTGTTCAGAAAAAACTTTATCCGAACATCGACTTTTATTCTGGCATCACATTAAGAGCCTTAGGCTTTCCGACCGACATGTTCACTGTCCTTTTCGCACTCGCGCGCACGGTTGGCTGGATTGCTCAGTGGTCGGAAATGATCGTTGATCCGAGTCAAAAAATCGGCCGCCCGCGACAAGTTTATACCGGCTCCAACTCTCGAAATTATGTGCCTTTAAGTACGCGGTAGCGAAGTCACATTAAAATTGAATGCCTCATCCGAGAGGTTATGTGACCTGAAATCCACGCCAAAGTGGGTCGCGTTCATCAACGAAGATCGTGTTCAAACCGGTCATTCGCGCCCAACCGGAAAAGCTTGGCATGATAGCGTTAAAGTCACCGACCGTGGTGAGGGATTCGACACGCCCGTGAAAACAACTTCCGATGATGCTCTCATGAACAAAATCCTCTCCGGCCTTTAATCGGTCCTTCTCAACCCACTGCGCCATACGAGCGCTCGTACCGGTGCCGCATGGCGAACGGTCTATCGCCCGGTCACCGTAAAAAACAGCATTTCTGGCGTGTGCGCCTTTGGCGCGTGGGGCGCCGGTCCACATCACATGACTGACGCCGTTGATCGAGTCATCATGGGGGTGGACCGGATTGGTTTTCTCACGGACTAAACGCCGCACGTCCACACTCAAACGTAAAATATCATCGGCGCTTAAACTTTCAAGGCCGAGATAATTCGTTTGCGGATCGATAATGGCGTAGAAATTACCGCCGTAAGCAACATCAATCCTGAGAGGACCCATACCGGGGCACTCAATCTCTATGTCTGTCGCCGCTAGATAGCTGGCGACATTAAAGAGACGCACCTCATCGATATAATGGCTTGAGCGTTTATATTCGGCGCGAACTTCACCGGCAGGCGCCTCCATGACAACGACGCCTTCCCTGCGCGGCTGAATCAGCCCTTGTTCCAAGCCCATGGTGACAGCGCCTATCGCGCCATGTCCGCACATTGGCAAACAACCGCTGGTCTCCATGAAGACAATAGCAATATCGGCATT
Source organism: Parvularculaceae bacterium (assembly GCA_021776435.1). Lineage (GTDB taxonomy): Bacteria > Pseudomonadota > Alphaproteobacteria > Caulobacterales > Parvularculaceae. Next base: position 21,631 of record JAJFFW010000090.1, read on the forward strand.
GGGGCTTATGGCAGGGTACAAAATTGCACCCGACATCATGTCATGACCACGGGGTTCAAACATCAATGACTGACGGATCCAGTCATAATGCTCAATAAACGCTTTGCGTTTATCACTCATCGTATTGCCATAAAGCGCCGGGGCGCCACCCGCGACCAAACGCACAGGATTGCCGCAAGTGTGGCCGTCTATGCAAAAAAACGTCTGAGGGTTTACGGGCATCACCGGGGAGCCTTATGAAAGCACAGCGTTAATATCCGAACGCGTATCATCCGCCTTCTTGACCGCCCCGATCAATGTTTCGCGCTCTTCACCTGTAAGCGTCATACGCGGCATGCGAACGCGTTCTGAGCCACGACCCATCACTTGTTCAGCGAGCTTGATATACTGCACCAGTTTTGGCTTCGAATCGAAATGCAGGAGCGGCATGAACCAACGATAAATGGTCCGCGCTTTCTCAATTTCTCCCGATTGAAGACATTCATAAAGAGCGACACTCTCGCGCGGGAACGCATTGGAGAGACCGGACACCCATCCGCTGGCGCCGAGAACAAGCGCCTCAAACGCCATATCGTCAAGACCTGCGAAGACGACATAACGATCGCCGCAAGCTTCGATAATGTCTGTGAACCGGCGCGTGTCTTCAGCGGATTCTTTGATGCATATAATGTTCTCGACATCCGCTAAACGCGCCAGCGTTTCGAGCGATATGTTAATCCTGTAAGACGCCGGATTATTATAGAGCATGATAGGAAGGCCGGATGCGCCAGCAACATCTCGAAAGTGATGCTCCAGTTCCACAGCGTCCGGCGTATAAACCATAGCTGGCAAGACCATTAATCCATCAACACCGGCGGCCTCCGCATCGCTGACAAAATCCTTCGCCGCATCCGTCGTAAATTCGGAGACACCGGAAAGCAAAGGAACCCTTCCGGCCACGACTTCCCTCGCAGCTTGCATGATCGTTCGTTTTTCTGCTGGCCGTAGCGAATTATTCTCGCCAACCGTTCCCAGAATAACCAAGCCATGAACGCCATCCCCAATGAGGGCGTCAATGATGCGCTGGGTCGCATTCACATCAAGGTTGTGCATCTCATCAAATTGCGTCGTAACCGCAGGAAAAACGCCTTTAAAGATCGATCGGACAGAATCACCCATTGATCTCCCTCGCATTTTGTTGATGCTCAGACATTACTCAGCTTCGCTCCAGGTAAAGATTGTATAAAATATAGCCCCGGTTCATTCAATCGCTATTGTGGGTTGAGTTTGAAGCAGTGGCGTTCAAATTGCGCTCAAACTTGCGCTTAGAAGATACGGATGCGAGATCAAAAGAACGATGAAACAGCCCTCGATTGAATATGACATCGCTGTGGTTGGCGCCGGCGTTGTCGGCGCAGCATGCGCCTTTCGACTTGCCCAGGGCGGGCGTTCGGTCGCCCTTCTTGACCGCGATGAACCTGGCCGAGCGTGTTCGTTTGGAAATGCGGGGCACCTGGGGACGGATCATATTTTTCCTCTTCCTTCCCTTTCGGCCCTGATGGCCACGCCGGGCTATCTCCTGAGTAAAGACGCTCCACTCAAAATACCGGCGCGGTACGCCTTGCAAATCGCACCTTGGCTGGCGCGTTTTGTATGGGCCTCTCGGCCGAGCGCATTTCAACGGGGAACAGAGGCGTTAAAAAGCCTTCTTGGTCGATCTATGGACGATTTTTTAAACCTGGCGCGCGACGCCGACATCGTTGACCTTTGCCGTACGGACGGTCATTTGATGCTGGTTGAACGCGCAGGTTCCATCAGAGAGGTGAAGAAACTCATTGCTGACAGCACTGCCCACGGCGTTCCGGTGACGTGGCTTGAACCTGACGCCGCTTATGAACTCATCGGACGTCGCTCGCCTGACATTGTCGGCGCTGCTCATTTTACCGGCACGGGGCACGTGAAGAGTCCTTTCGGCATTGTTCAGGCTTTCGCGAATGCCGCCGTCGCTGCCGGCGCCGACCTTCAACGCAGCGAAATTGTCAGTATCGAACGCACGTCCAGAGGTTATACGCTTAAAAGTCATCAAGGGGATATTCGCGCCAAGTCTGTATTGATCACCGCGGGTGTCTGGTCTAAATCCATTGTAGCATCATTAGGATTTAATGTTCCTCTCGATACGGAGCGCGGTTATCATTTGATGGCGGAAGGCGGCGAAACATCATTCCGAATTCCAGTGTCTTCTTTTGAACGAAAAGTGATCATAACGCCAATGGTGCAAGGTGTGCGAATTACCGGCGCGATAGAATTCGGCGGCACGAAATTGCCGGAGGACACAAATCGCTATCAAATCCTTGAACGAACACTTGATCATCTTGCTCCTGAAGTTGACAGGACACGAATGAGTCAATGGATGGGGTTTCGTCCCTCCTTGCCAGATCTCCTGCCGGTCATTGGGTGCGCGCCGGGTGAACCAAACCTTCTATTCGCTTTCGGACATCAACATCTCGGTCTGACATTATCTGGCGTAACAGCGGAAATCGTCCGGTGTCTTGCTTATAATGAAGCAACCCCCATCGACTTAGCGCCTTTTCGCATAGAAAGATTCTGATACCCTCTTGAAGAGCTAAATATTAAGCACACCCCCAACCAGGAAACGTTGATGACAATTGGCGGAAAATCGCAACTTCAAGCCTTAGAAGGCCTGATGAATACACGCTCCGAAACAACCCCCATCACAACAGAAGAACACCGTTGCCGTATCGCGAAGGCTCAACGGTTGATGAGCGAGATGAATATCGATGCGTTATATTTAACCGCGGGAACAAGCCTGTATTATTTTACCGGAGTCTCTCTGGGGATGAATGAGCGTCTCATAGGGGCGATCTTTCCCGAAGAGGGTGACCCGATTTACATCTCGCCAACCTTCGAGGAACCGGTGCTTCGCGGATACATCACCATCGGCGATGATGTGCGGGTGTGGGAGGAAGATGAAGACCCCTATGCCTGTGTGCGAAGTGTTCTGGCTGATTTATCAGCGCTTTCAGGACGGATTGCAGTCGAGGAGAAGACACCCTATTTCGCAGTTCGGGGCCTGGCAGGCTGTGCACCGATGGCCTCACTGGTCGATGCAACACCGATCACTGCTGGGTGTCGCATGCAAAAATCCGCAGCAGAAATCATGCTTATGCAACACGCAAAAAACATCACCTTGGATGTTCATCGGCGCACTTCGCAAATCATGTATGAAGGCATCACAACCACGCAGATTGCGGCATTCATCAATGACGCTCATAAAATCGCCGGGTCCGACAATGGCTCCACATTTTGCATCGTTTCCTTCGGTGAAAACACCGCATACCCCCATGCGCCCAATGTTGAGCAAAGTTTGAAATGGGGGGATCTCATTTTAATCGATACCGGTTGCACCTTTCATGGCTATCACTCCGACATTACACGGACCTATATTTTTGGTGAGCCCTCCGCCAAACAAAACAAGATTTGGGCGATTGAAAAAGAAGCTCAACAAGCCGCCTTCGACGCCGCCCAGATTGGCCGACCGTGCGCCAGCATTGACGCCGCCGCGCGGGCTGTCCTGGAACGTTATGGTCTAGGCCCGGACTATAAAACGCCCGGTCTCCCACACCGGACAGGGCATGGTATCGGTTTAGATATTCATGAGTGGCCCTATCTCGTGAGAGGCGATTTAACGCCGCTGGCCCAGGGTATGTGTTTTTCGAACGAACCCATGATCTGTCTTTATGGTGAGTTCGGCGTGCGTCTTGAGGACCATTTCTACATGACTGGAGATGGCCCTCGCTGGTTCACACACCCCAGTCACGCCATCGACGACCCGTTTGGAGAGCGAAAATAGTTATCAATTTTTAATCACGCCAATCGAAGTCGCCATCGCCGCGACGATCTATATCGGAACGGTCGAACCGCCCGCCATAGGCGTCTCCAGAGCCAAGCGGCGTTATTATAGCCGTTGAGATGCATTTCGTCTAAAAGCTTCAGTTCAATTGTTTGAATCTTGAATACAGAGCCTCCTCATAAGGATTTAACATATATGAAAAAAATCATCATCGGCATAGGCGGTGCGAGCGGTGTGATTTATGGAGTCCGCATTCTCGAAGTATTACGAGACACACCAGACGTCGAGACACATCTTGTCATGAGCACTACATCGCAAATTAATCTTCGTGTAGAGACCGATTGGAATATAGAAGACGTAAGAACCCTGGCCAACAAAAACTATAAGAACACAGACATAGGTGCAGCGTTAGCCAGCGGATCTTTCAAAACTGACGGCATGATAATCGCTGCCTGTTCTATCAAATCCTTATCTGGCATCGTTCACTCTTATGCGGATGATCTTTTAACACGGGCCGCAGACGTTTGTCTGAAAGAACAACGGCCGCTTATCCTGATGCCGCGAGAGTCCCCTTTGCATCGCGGTCATTGTAAACTTCTGTATGAAGCAAGTAAGCTTGGCGCTGTTATCGCACCGCCATTACCGGCGCTCTACAACCGCCCAAAAACAATTGATGATGTTATCAATCATTCCGTCGGACGCGTTCTTGATCTGGTCGGTATAGATTCCGATTTGGTTAAACGATGGTCCGGAGTGCAGTGAAAGTGAACTCTATATCAACGGTTCCTATGTTCATCCCAACTCTCACGATTTGATTTTGATGATGATTAAGGATTCTCTTATTATTATTCCGTATAATGATACCACCGCAATGACGCCGTAGCAGAGTACGGAGCACTCTGAGACAGAACGTGAAGTCTCGATCATTAAACCAGAAAATCGAATAAGTTCGATCAAAAATGATATTGCACAGACGCTTGATAAACGATAATTGTATGAATTATGGCTTAAAAAAGCGCGCTCTGTTCAAAAGAACAGACTAGCCCTCACTGCTCTTTACTAGACCGCGAGTTCCTTTTAACAACTAGTGGTTCTTAAACAAAAAGTGGCGATGTCGATGAAAGACACATCAAATTTAAATAACGAAATCTCTTCGCAGGGGTCTGACCCCAACGGTGATGTCAGGATCAAGGAAAGGCTCGATCTTGCACACCACCTCCCCTACCGGCTCAGTCAAGTTTCACGTATGGGCTCGATCGGCGCTTCCAGGCTCTTCCAAAAACGTTTCGGCTTCGGAATTCGCGAATGGCGAATTATCGCCCTCTTGGGGGACTACGGCCCTGCAAGCGCAGCGGACATGGTTGGCCCTGCCGCGTTCGATAAAGCGACGGTAAGTCGCGCTATAGGGGTCTTAGAACGTGGCGGCATTGTCGAGAGATTGCCTGACGCAAGCGACGGCAGAAAACAGGTCGTCCGGCTAACCTCTAAGGGCGTTGAGGTCCATGACCACATCGTACCATTATCGCGAATGCGTGGCAGGATGCTTGAATCCGTTTTAACTCAAGAAGAACGAGATCAGCTTTTCACAATTCTTGACAAATTGGCAGCGCATCTCGAATGGCTGGCGCGCGAAGAAAAAGATGACTTCATCATCGAATAAAATTCAACGTCAGAAATTTCAAAAATTACAGGCTTTACAAACAAAAAGTCAGCGCGCCTCAACCTCTACACGAACAGGCACATCTGAACGCGCCGCAGCGTGAAGAAAACAGGTTCGCTCACCCATTTGGAGGAGTTTTTGGGTCGAAGCTAAATTCTCTGAAGTATCCACATAAACATGCGTAACCACTGGCGATGCTGTTGCCGCGCCGGTCTTTAACGCGATCGCTGGTTCCATAAATTTTGTCTTTTGGAATAACTTGGTCGACGCCAAATCAAATTTGACTATTTTTGAATACCGTTCGAATTGGGTCATCAAACAAAACGCAATTCCCGCAGAAAAATAATCCAGTCCTGTGGGCGCTCGCGCACGCCCTCCTCGGCATAAAAGATCATCGCCAATGAACCTGAAAGAGCTGCCAATCGGTTGAAAGAGCTCGATATCCGCCTCATAAAAACCGTTCTCGTTAATACACAAATTGCCGCTCACATGTAACGTTCTCTTTTGAATTGCCTGGAGACTGGAACCCACCCCCCCCGTTACGCCGAGTTTCTTTTCGGCTTCTTTAAGCTTGCTCAATATAGGTTTTTTTAACAACGCCTCACCCTCTGGACTTATATAATTAAAATCACCGATATGAGGTGGGGGAACAATTTCGGCCGTAGATTTGATAAACTCGATCGGAGTTTCGTCACCGTTATGATGTAGTGAAAATTCATTTTGGAGGATGACCTTCACATAAGCGACTGTCGCCGAATAACGCACCGCTTCGTCTACAATTGAATGAAGTGTTTTCTTAGCGACACCTTCTGCCTTCACATGAAGACTAACGGGCAAAGCCTGTCCCTTCATTGTTCCTTTAAGTGCTGACCCTTCCATTGTGAAATAATTATTGACGCTCAGCTCCAAACCACTGAGTGACACGCCATCTCGCTCCGCAATAAGACGGATATTCGATGCTATGTCGATTGCTATGCCCGCTGAAAAAAAAGCGAGTGGAAATGGCACCAGATCCGTCCCGTTAAGATATGGTCCTTCATCACTGACCATTCTCCATGTCGCTTCCAAAGGACCGTTATGGACGAGCGCCTCTTTCAGCATCCCCCCAAGAGAACGCGACTTTACGGCGATGCAGCAGCTATCAACATCATTGCTTGCAACCGCTGACAATATACTGTCCAAGCCAATCTTAAATACAAACGGCTTATTTATGCCTTGCATCGACGCCATAGAGGCTTTGTTTCCCAAAAACAATAATCGCAGTTTACGAACTGTATAACTAATTTGATGCAGTTACAACTAATATGAAGCCGTCAATCCGCAACATAAAAGTCAGCCGCTTATTACTTTGCCGTTTGGCAACATTGATCAAAGGGATAACCCCCTCCCCCTCTTTGGCAATACTATTTCGGTAAGCGCGACCTCAGCATCTACTGATTCAACCACTTGAATAAATCTAAGCCGGGTTCCTTTTCAATAGTAAAGCATAGCTTGTAATTCAGTTTCATCCGCAACGAGAATCAACACTCTTAGATGTGTTAAGGCCGGTTACGCCCGCAAAAAGAGAGGATCGCCCTGAAAAGGGTTGCTGGTTGGATAACGCCCTTCATCAGGCGATTGCGATCGGCTTCAATATTATTTCTGGCCATCGGCAACCATTGATTTCTAATGGATTTTGGAGCGGGTAGCGGGGATCGAACCCGCATCTTGAGCTTGGAAGGCTCCGACTCTACCATTGAGCTATACCCGCTTGGCCCTCTAAATATCGTAATTGTGCGGGCGCGCAAGGGGTGGCAGCGTCTGGCCGGAACCGCGCGACATTTTCAACGATTGTTTTCGGCCAAGGAGGAGGCAGACTCTATCGCGTGCTCGCTTATTTGCGGAGAAGCGGCTTGGCGTATACACCCCACGAACTCCACGAAGAGTTCCGCCAAGCCGCCGATAGGATTCATGCCTCAAAACCAGTGACGCCCATTTCTCGCGCCTCGCTGATGAATATCATGCAGTTAATCGATCCATTCACAGGATCGAAAGTGATGTCGAGCCCGCATCTGACGAGCGCATGCACAGGCTTCGCAAGAGATGCATGCAACTGAAAGATGAGATCGCCGTTATACCCCGCTCAGGACTGACGGCGTGAAGGCAGTTTTCTTATAAAGTGCGTGCAATCAGTAATTTCATAATCTCATTCGTCCCACCGTATATCCGTTGAACACGCGCATCGGCATACATGCGGCTAATCGGATATTCATCCATATACCCATACCCACCGAAGAGTTGCAGGCATTCGTCGATGATCTCGTTCTCCAAGTCACTGAGCAACATCTTCGACATAGACGCGGTCGCGGGATCAAGTTTTCCTTCGATCAAAAGACCGGTGCAATAGTCAACGAAAACCCGAGCCATAGTCGCTTTGGCCTTCGCCTCCGCAAGTTTGAACTGAGTATTTTGAAAAGCGATAATCGGCTTACCGAAGGCGTGGCGCTCCTTTACATAATCAATTGTAAGTTCAAGGGCGCGTTCAATTGCGGCCATCCCCTGAACAGCTATTTGATGGCGCTCTTGCGGCAATTGCTGCATAAGTTGGAAAAACCCCTGCCCCTCCTCTGTACCCAGAAGATTTTCAGTGGGAATCTTCACGTCGTCAAAAAATAACTCCGACGTATCTTGAGCTTTGAGTCCAAGTTTTTTGAGGTTCCGACCACGTTGAAATCCGTCGGAGTCGTCGGTCTCAACAACCATAAGGGAAACCCCCTTTGCGCCCTCTTTGGTATCTGTCTTGGCGACGACGATGATGAAGTTTGCCGTTTGACCATTCGTGATAAAAGTTTTTTGCCCATTGATGACATACTGATTACCGCTCCGAAGCGCCGTCGTGCGCACGGACTGAAGGTCGGACCCGGTGCCGGGTTCTGACATGGCAATGGCGCCAATGAGTTCGCCAGTCGCAAGGCGTGGCAACCACCTCTTCTTTTGTTCTTCTGTACCGTAGTGAAGGATGTAAGGGGCGACGATGCAGTTGTGCAACGACATGCCAAAACCTTCTACGCCCGCTTTCGTTTGTTGTTCGATGATGATCTGCTCATGTGCAAACGTACCGCCGGCGCCGCCATATTCTTCTGGCATGGAAGCACAAAGAATCCCCGCCTCGCCGGCTTTTTCCCAGGCCCAACGATCTACGACGCCTTGGTCACGCCATTTCTCAACATGAGGCTTGAGTTCGCGCGTAAAGAATTTTCCGATTTCATCTCCAAACAATTCGAGATCATCAGTTCTCCAAGCGGGCGGTGCGACATTAAGGGGTGACATCAATGACTCCGATATAAAACATATGATTGCGTTATGGTGACCGGCGAGAAGGCCTTGAGCAAGGCTGATGCGCAGATACGAACGAAAATCGAGCGCCAGAGAACCTCTACTCAGATGGTTTTAAACGGCGGAAAAGACTTGAAGTATCCCACCGACCGCCGCCCATTCCCTGTACGTCCGCGTAGAACTGGTCAACCAGCGCCGTTAGAGGGAGTTTTGCGCCATTTGTTCGCGCCTCGGCAAGAGCGATACGCAGATCTTTGCGCATCCAGTCAACTGCAAAGCCAAATTCAAACTCATTGTCAGCCATGGTTTTGGTGCGATTTTCCATTTGCCAGGACTGCGCCGCCCCGCCGCTAATCGCTTCAAGCACCTTGTCAATGTTCAGATCCGCTTGCTCCGCAAAGTGGATCCCCTCAGATAGTCCTTGCAACACTCCGGCGATACAGATCTGGTTGACAGCTTTGCATAATTGTCCGTGTCCTGATGGGCCAACATGAACAATACGCGCCGCATAGGCCTCCATGACTGGGCGAACTTTGTTAAAGTCGTCGACGTCGCCACCGCACATAATGGAAAGCTTGCCGTTTTCAGCCCCGGCCTGCCCACCAGAAACCGGCGCATCTACAAACCCGACGCCACGCGCCTTCGCTGCCTCGTGAAGGCGCCTGGCGAGCGTAGGTGAAGCGGTTGTGTGATCGACGAGAACAGCCCCGGGTCGCAACACCGGCATCACCTTATCCGCCACCGCCTCCACATCGGGATCATCACCAAGACAGGCGAAAACAACCTCAGCATCCGCCACTGCTTCTGCTGGAGAGCAGCCCTCTCGGCCAGAATGCAAACTCAACCATCGTTTGGATTTTTCGGGCGACCGGTTGAAAATGGTTACTTCATGACCAGCGCGCTGCAAATGCCCCGCCATCGGAAAGCCCATGACCCCCAGGCCAAGGAATGAAACCTTCATTTCCGTGTCTCCGTCTTTAGGATTTCAAGCCCTTTGAGTATTTGCTCGAGAAATACAGCAGCGGGTCCCCTTTAAAGCTATCGAAGCGACACACTTCACCGACCAGAATACAATGGTCGCCAGCTTTATGGCGGGCGACCACTTTACAATCAAAAGCCGCTAGGCGGGCCCTGAGAATAGGCGAGCCAGTTTCCCAGTGTTCAACTTCATCTTCGGTCAGGGGTGCTGAAGTATGGGTTGCAAAACGCTCTGAAATCGACTGACCGTCGGAGCGCAAAACGCTGATCGCATAACTTGTCGCCCCCATGAATATGGGAAAGTTAGACGCGCGGTATTCAAGACACCAGAGAACCAGCGCGGGCTCAAGAGAGACCGACGAAAAGGAATTGATGGTGATTGCCACTGGCTCGCCTGCCGTATCGAGACAACTCGCAACGGCCACCCCCGTTGCATAACGCCCAAATGCATCTTTGAGCGCGCGAAACTGGTCGGTCATATAATCACGCTCTTTAAATCCTCAGCGAACAAGATAACATATTGAATAAACTAACTCTTGTGCGGTTAGCATCAATCACTGAAAATACAAAACGCGGACGGATGCGTGTGGTGTAACCGCTTTCAGTATTAACCATTCACCTTGTGGCCTCACCCTTATGGAAATTACAGCCTCGGCGCCATGGCAAATGTGGATGACGCTCGCAATTATTGCGGCCGCCGTTATCACTTACAGCTCCGATCGCTTTTCGCTCGAATTGATCTCAGCGTCGGTCATTATTGCCTTATTGTTGTTATTTCACCTGGCGCCGCTGATCAGTGCTGAGGGCCAATCAACTCTAGACAGCCAGACATTGTTGATGGGATTCGCCAGTCCGGCTCTATTCGCGATTCTGGGCCTCCTTATTATCGGACAGGGCATGTTCCAATCGGGCGCCATGGAGCACCCGACCGAGTACCTGTTGCGCGCCTATGACGACAGACCCATGCTGGTAACGGGCGCCGTTTTTGTTTTCGTGATGGTGGTCAGCGCATTTTTGAACAACACGCCGGTCGTCGTGATGTTTATCCCGATCATCGCGGCCATCGCATTGCAGAGCGGCATACGCGCTTCCCGTCTTATGATGCCGCTTTCATTCCTCTCAATCCTGGGTGGCATGACGACCATTATCGGCTCCTCAACAAACTTATTGGCTGCGGAATCCTATCGCGCCACGACCGGCACAGAGATCGAGTTTTTTGAGTTAACACCGCTGGGGCTTATCCTCGTCCTCACGGGGATCCTTTATCTTTTGACTGTCGGTCGATGGCTAATGCCGCAGCGCGATAATCCTAATCAGTCAAAGGAAGCTGAGCGCGAAAACAAACATTTTATCGCTCAAATCGAGATTACACCGGAGCATCCGCTTATCGGTGAAGGTTCCGTGAGCGGGCTTTTCCCATCTCTGCCGGATATTACCGTGAGAATGGTGCAAAGGCGCGATCGAGCCATCCTGCCGCCCTATGATGACTTCACATTCAAATCCCGCGATGTTGTTATCATCGCCGCAACGCGTACGGCGCTCACATCTCTCTTAAAATCCAAACCCGAGATTGTCGAAGGCGTGATGTCGGAGACCTCCATCGATATTGATGGCGACCCAGCTCAGCGAACAACCCAGCTTACAATGGTAGAGGCAATTATCGCACCCGGATCCAGGATGATTGGACGATCAATCGCCCAGATCGGTTTCCATTACCAAACGAATTGCGTCATTCTCGGGATCGAACGCCGCAGCCGTATGATCCGTGTACAAATGAATACTATTCGACTTGAGGCTGGTGACGTACTCCTCATTGTCGGTGACATTCGTGATGTGCGCTCCTTAAGAGCAGACCGTGACATTCTTCTTCTTGAATGGTCGATGAAAGGCCTTCCCGACCCTCGCCATGCTCAAATAGCAGCATTGATATTCGTTGCGGTCGTCGCCTTTACCGCGACAGGAGTCTTGCCGATCGCCATTTCGGCCCTCGCGGGCGCGACGACCATGGTGGCGACCGGCTGTCTCAACATTCGCCAGGCCGCGCGGGCCATAGATAGGCGAATTTACCTCCTTATTGGCGCGTCACTAGCGATGGGGGCAGCGCTTGAACGAACTGGCGGCGCGGCATTAATTGGCGAAGGCCTTGCTACAGCGGCTGGCCCGATGGGACCGGTGGCGCTGATCGCAGGGTTCTTCATTCTTTCCGCTGGAGTCACCAATGTTCTCTCAAACAACGCGACTGCCGTCTTATTTATTCCGATAGCCGTCAGCGCCGCCCGCCAGGCGGGGATCGATCCCCATGTGCTCGCCCTGACAGTGATTTTCGGATCCAATTGTTCTTTCGCAACCCCGATCGCCTACCAGACCAATCTCCTCGTCATGTCGCCAGGCCATTACAAGTTTAAAGACTTCATTCGGGTCGGCGGTCCACTGATCATACTTCTCTGGGTCGTCTATACGATTGCCGCACCAATATATTTTAAAATAACCGGCATCTTGTGATTGCCTGCTCTTTGTATTGGCTTGCTCAGGATGATTTCATGTCCCCGGCCCATATTTACTTTACAGGCAGAATATATTTCTGCAATCTAAGGTGAATGTTCAAAAGCATTAGGGGGCTTAGACATGCGCAATTTCATCACTCTCTTCTTCTTGATTGGTCAACTAACGAACGCAAATGCGGCGCCGCCGATTGAAGCCTATGGACAATTGCCGTCAGTTCGCTCAATGGCCATTTCCCCCGACGGCGCACATCTGGCCTATCTGGTAAACTCCGAAGAAGGCGAATTTTTATCGATATACAACTTCAAAGATGGACCGGTTGGATCTGTTGGCGCCAGCAAGCTTAAAGCACGAGGTGTGAGTTTCGCCGGTCCGGATCACGTCATCATAGAAGTCTCGATGACAGCTCGCGTGTCCGGTTTTCGTGGAAAATTTGAACACTCCGGCGCTTTTGCATACAATCTGCGCAACAACAACATCGTCCAACTCTTGAGCCGTGTGGTTAATTTGCACCCTGCTCAAACAGGGCTCGGATATATCGTCGGTATTCACAAAAAATCAAATGATGTTTTCATGCCCGCATTTATCGGTGACCAGTTCTCAGATCCGCCTTACAATCTTCTCAAGGCCGATCTCGACAACGGATTGGCGTCAATTTTTCACCCCGGCAACGTCGATACCCAAGATTGGTTTGTTGACACCGACGGAACAATTCTCGCGCGCGAAGATTATTCCGATAAGCGCAATCAATATTCGGTTTGGACTAAAAAAAGTGGCGATTGGGTGAAAATTTATTCAAAAACTGCAGAAATTGCGCCGATCAGCCTTATTGGAATAAAATCAGACCGATCCGCACTCATTTTTTCAGATCGAAAACAGAGTGATGGATTTACGGCATTATTTCAAATGCAGTTTGACGGAACGATACTGCCGCCGATTTTCTCCCGAACCGATTCGGGCATAGGGAGCGTATTACTCGATCAAAATAGAGTCGTCTTCGGTGTGGAATATGATGGTCTTTACCCATTTTATGAATTTTTCGATTCGGAGATCGAAAAGTTAGTTAATTCAGTCGCAAAATTGCATCCCGACTCCGCCGTAACGCTCACAGATTGGAGTTCTGATTTTAACAAGCTTGTGTTTTATGTCGCTGGCGGCCCTACTGTGCCTGCGTATTTTGTTCTTGATCGCACAACTCTGAAATTGACTCGAGTCGTCAATGCGTACAACAATATTACAGATAAAGACGTAGGCGAACTATCAACAATCGAATACAAAGCGCGCGATGGACTTACAATACCTGCCATCATAACATGGCCACCTTATGTCGAGAATCGTAAAAACCTTCCATTGATCGTTATTCCCCATGGCGGTCCGGAAGCCTATGACGCCATTGGTTTTGACTGGATGGCGCAATATTTCGCGAACCGCGGTTATCTGGTCTTTCAACCGAATTTCCGTGGGTCTACAGGTTTCGGCGCCAAGTTTCGTGATGCAGGACGCGGTGAATGGGGCCGCAAGATGCAAGACGACATCACTGATGGCGTTAAAGCGTTAATCAAGACAGGGTCAGCGGATAAAGATCGTATCTGCATTGTTGGGGCCAGCTATGGCGGATATGCCGCTTTGGCGGGCGGCGCTTTTACACCCGATCTCTATCAATGTGTCGCCGCGATTGCGCCGGTCGCGGACCTCCCAAAAATGCTCATAGACGAACGGTCAGATAACGGGAAAGACAGTTGGGTCCTCACCTATTGGAAGACAGTTATCGGTGATCCAAAATCTGAGCGCGAAAAGTTAGAGGCGATTTCGCCTGCCGATCATGCTGATGCGTTCACGGCGCCAGTCCTTCTTCTGCATGGCGATGACGACACCGTGGTTCCATTCCGTCAAAGCACAATCATGGAAGGCGCGCTCAAAAAGGCTGGCAAAGAGGTCACACTTATAAAATTAGAAGGTGAAGATCACTGGCTTTCGACAGGGGAAACCCGTCTACAAACACTGCAGGAGCTTGATCGTTTTGTAACCGCGACGATTGGCGCCAATTAAGTCCGCCTCTATGCTTCACTAACGCTCTGGCCGTAATTCAGGGATGCTGAAACGCCTCAGCGGCCTTTCATGCAATCTCAATCATTGCCCCGCCGATAATCGACCGCTAAGATTCTGGGGTTAGGATTGTTTTATGCGTAAAGAAGACGTCAGCCGACGATATGGCCTCGAAGGGGGCGAGTTTTACATCACAAGCCCTGCGCCTTGCCCTTATCTTGAGGGCAAATGCGAAAGGAAGATCTTTTCCTATCTGGGTGGTCCGGCGGCGCCAGCAGTCAACGCGATGTTAACGCGGAGAGGATTCCGTCGCTCTCAAAAGATTATCTATTTACCCGCATGTGAATCCTGTAGCGCCTGTGTGCCAGTGCGCATCATCACAGATGATTTTCAGCATGGCCGATCACGCCGTCGAATCTTGAATCGGAATACCGACATTATCCGCCGTATCCGTGCGCCGCGCGCGACCAGTGAGCAATATGGGATCTTGCGCAGCTATCTCGATTCACGACATTTTGACGGCGGCATGGTCGATATGACCGTTCTCGATTACGCCAGCATGGTTGAAGAGACGACAGTCGAAACTTCAATCGCGGAGTATTCGTTACGTGAACCGTCTGGTGAAGAACGTTTGATCGCTATTGCCCTCACCGATACGCTGAGCGACGGTCTTTCTATGATCTACAGCTTTTTCGATCCCGACGATGCTCGCCGCAGTCTGGGCCAATACATGATACTGGACCATGTCGCCTGGGCGCGTGAATTGGGTCTGTCCTATGTCTATCTTGGTTATTGGGTGGAAGGCAGTCGCAAAATGGATTACAAGAACGCCTTCCAGCCTCTTGAAAAACTTACCCAAACTGGCTGGGTCCGGATGGACCACAATACCTGATCCGCACCTCTAAGAATTCGGTGCGGGGATAAGGCGCGCCGATGATCGGCGTCCCTTACAATCGAGTCCAAGAAAGCGGCGTTAAGGCGATGCACAGACGTAAATTTCTTACAGGCGGTGCAATCGGCGCCGCAAGCTTGGCATCGGGCTGTGAGTGTGGCGTGCCAGCCGGTTTGGACAATATTGCTGGCGCAATCCGGTCACGTGAACTTAAAATGGTGACGACCTGGCCCAAGGATTTCCCAGGATTAGGCACGATGGCCGAACGCACCGCGCAATTTATCACCGAGATGTCCGGCGGCGCCTTGCGCGTCAAAGTTTTTGCAGCGGGCGAACTTGTCAGCGCTTTTGAAAGCTTTGACGCGGTCTCCAGCGGCGCTGCGGACCTTTACCATGGGGCGGAATATTACTGGGTTGGGAAATCCCCCGCCTTTGCATTTTTTACCGCGGTGCCCTTTGGTATGACCGCGCAGGAAATTATGGCGTGGACGGAATTTGGGGGTGGCCAGCAATTATGGGATGAGCTTTCAGCTCCGTTTAACATCAAGCCCTTCGCCGCAGGCAATACGGGCCACCAGCTTGCCGGGTGGTATAAGCGCGAGATTAACTCGCTCGAAGATTTGCGCGGCATGAAGATCCGTATGCCGGGCTTAGGGGGAGAAGTTTTGCGGCGTGTCGGCGCATCGGCCGTTGCGCTATCGGGGGGGGAGATTTATCAGGCCCTGCAATCTGGCGCAATCGACGGCACGGAATGGGTCGGCCCCTGGAACGACCTGGCTTTTGGTTTCTACCGCGAAGCAAAATATTATTACTGGCCGGGCATACATGAACCCGGCGCGCAGCTCGGTGTCGGTGTCAATCTCGGTTTATGGGATTCGATGAACTTACAAGAGCAATCAATCATCCAGGGAGCTTGCCATCGCGCAAATCATTTGTCGATTGCAGAATATATTCATCATAATGCGACAGCGCTCGATCAACTCGTCAATGATCACGGGGTTCAATTGCGACAAATGCCTGATGATGTGATGGCGGCGTTGGCACGAGAGACAAAGAATGTGCTTGAGGATACAGCGCAAACGGACGACATCACGAGCCGTATATTCGAAAGTTTTAAAATTTCGCTTGAACGCTCTCAGGCATGGAGTCGGATTTCCGATGAAGCCTTCATGAGCGCCCGTCGCTCAGTATTTTCGCTTTAGGCTATGCTTGATCTCATCGGCGATATCCTGAATTGGATTGCGGCAGGGGTCATTTTCCCTCTGATGTTCTTACCTGTGGCGGCGCTCTTCGAATGGCGAAGCGCCAAATATCGCGCAACCCTTAAAACGCTATCCTGGATTTTACTCTATGCCGCTTTTTTTGCGGCAGGGTTCCTTTTCGTCGCTCTCACACCGAGTCTCAGCATAAAAATCTCCGCACAAGACATCACCATCAACTCTGGGCTTATAGTGCTGATAGGCGCTGCGATTATTCTTGGAGGCGGACCGGCGCGTGCAATCGCAAAGCTTTCACCTCCATTTGAAGCGATTATTCGCATCACATCCCGCACTGTCATGTGGTTGCTGCTCGGCATGGCGCTCGTGCAATTCGGCGTTGTGGTGTTGCGCTATGTGTTCGGGATCAATTACATCTTCATGCAGGAATCGATCACCTATATGCACGGCGCTGTATTTCTGCTCGCCAGCGGGTATGCCCTCTTAACGAATGATCATGTGCGCGTTGATATTTTCTACAGTGGCGCTTCCGAAAAACGCAAAGCGCTGATCGATTTGCTCGGAACTTATCTATTCCTCTTTCCCATCTGTCTATTGTTGCTGTGGACAGCCTCGCCTTATGTCAGTTCATCTTGGAGCGTACTGGAACGCTCAACAGAGACCTCCGGCATTCAGGGCGTTTATATCCTGAAGTCTTTCATACCCGCCTTCGCTGTGCTCCTCGCCATGGCGGGCTTTAGCATCGCTGCGCGCGCCGCCGAGACCATACGGGATCGCGAGTGATGGATTTTATGATCGGCGATATGCATTTTTGTACCTGCGCTTTCGCGGGCTGGCTTGATATTGCGATGGTGGTGGTGCTGTGCGCTTTTTTGATAGCGGGTTATCCGGTTGCCTTTTCGCTTGGCGGCACAGCGCTCCTTTTTGCGGTCATCGGTCTCGCCTTTGGCGTTTTTGACATCAGCTTTCTAAAACCATTCCCGCAGCGCATTTATGGCTCCGTCTCCAACACAACATTGATCGCCGTACCGATGTTCATCCTGATGGGTGTGATCCTGGAGAAGTCAAAAATCGCCGAAGAGCTGCTCGATGAAATGGCGAAACTTTTCGGATCCCTGCGCGGCGGGCTCGGCATTTCGGTCACAGTGGTTGGCGCCTTGCTCGCAGCCTCAACGGGCATCGTCGGTGCGACAGTCGTCACGATGGGTCTGCTCAGCCTGCCGACCATGTTGCGGCGTGGTTATGATCCGGCGTTCGCAGCCGGATCCATCGCAGCTGCGGGCACACTCGGTCAGATCATTCCCCCATCCATCGTCTTAATCCTTCTCGGCGATGTGATTTCCAACGCCTATCAGCGGGCGCAACTTGAACAAGGGGTCTTTGCACCAGAAACCGTATCGGTCGGCGATCTGTTTGCCGGCGCGCTTGTTCCCGGTTTGATGCTGGTCGGGCTCTATCTTCTCTGGCAGATCTTTGTCGCGGTCACGCAGCCCTCAAAAGCTCCGGCGATCCCCGCCGAAGAACTCGGTTCCCGCAAAGACGTCTGGCGCGCGGCGATGAAAACACTGCCGCCGCCGCTTCTTCTTATTATTGCGGTGCTCGGTTCGATCCTCGCGGGCATTGCAACACCAACCGAAGCCGCCAGCGTCGGCGCCATCGGCGCACTCCTGATCGCCGGTGCGCGCATGGCGCCCAAAGGCGCATTCTTCGAAGGGCGGGCCGCCGTCATAACCACTGCGGTTTCAATGGTCGGGCTGATCACTCTTACCTCTTTTCTTGATCTGCGCCTGGGTCGTGAAAACATATCCATCACCGAGACGGCTGGCATCGTCCTCGCGTTCATTCTTTTCGCGCTAACCCCTTGGGGAATTACAGCCAGCCTGCGTCAGCTTGAACGAACAAAGACGCTGGCGCCAATTCTGGATCAAACCACCCGTGTCACAACGATGGTCTTCACGATCCTGATTGGCGCAGCGCTGTTCTCACTGGTCTTTCGCGGGCTTGGCGGTGACGACACCGTGCGCTCAGCGCTAGCGGCAACACCCGGCGGCGTGTTCGGTGCAGTCGTCACGGTGATGCTCGTGATGTTCGTGCTGGGTTTTTTCCTCGACTTTATCGAGATTACACTGGTTGTTGTCCCGCTGGTCGGCCCGCCTCTCCTCGCCATGGGGCTCGATCCGATCTGGCTCGGCGTGATGATGGCGATTAATCTGCAAACGTCATTCCTGACCCCGCCCTTTGGATTCGCTTTATTCTATTTACGCGGTGTTGCGCCGCCTGAAGTAAAAACCGCGATGATCTATCGCGGCGCCATTCCGTTTATCTTTATTCAATTGCTGGCGCTGGGGTTGTTGGCAATGTTCCCAGGTTTAGCGACGTGGCTGCCGGGGCTGTTGTATGGGTAAATTGGAAATGCCTAAAATCTATCTTTCTCAGGCCTGCATCGAAGATATTGCCTGAATTATTGAAATTGAAAGCCAGGCGCGCGCCGGTGGCTTTTTTCACGGTGACAACCGACAAATCCATCAACTGCACATGGGTGATCCGTCTACCCAATATTTGCTTATCCAGTCGGATGGCACGAAAATCGGTTTTGCTATTTTATGCGGCATGGGTTCGGTTGATTGCAATATCGAACTAAAACGAATCGCCATGGTGCAGCCGGGCGCGGGACAAGGCCAGCCGGCTCTGCATGCGCTAATAGATTATGCGTTCAATCAAATGGGCGCCAACCGGCTTTGGCTGGACGTGCTGGATGACAATGCGCGCGCACAGCATATTTATAGGAAAATGGGTTTTCGAGAAGAAGGGCGAATGCGTCAAGCTATGTGGCTGAATGGAACTTTTCGCGACCTCATTCTCTTCTCAATGCTGGCGTCGGAATACGGCGCGCATTAAAGCGTTTTTCACTTAATACGGATCACCCTGATCCCTTATTATCCTTCGAGGCCGCCCTCTCGGGCGGCGCCTCAGGATGAGGAATTCTATCTTGGAGACAATCAAATACCCTCACCCTGAGGTGCTCGACGAAGTCGAGCCTCGAAGGGCGGACAGGGACAAAAGCCATTCACTCGGGGCGCAAAGTGCTTTAATTAGATTTCAAACCTCCCCCAAATTCCACCAAGGCGGCTATCCGTTTCTTAATTGGCGGATGGGTCATAAAGACGCCCGCGAAGCGCACCTCGTTTTCGATCATCATCTGTTTGACATCGTCAGGCGCCGCAACCGACGAACGACCGGATATTTTCTTTAGCGCTGAAATCATGGCATCAGGATTCTTTGTCAGCTCTACCGATCCTGCATCCGCCAGATATTCTCGCTTTTGCGACAGAGAAAAACGGATAACCATGGCAAGTAAATAGGCGATGACGATCAGGGTGATCGCAATCAAAATCAGCGCCCCACCACCACGGCTATCCCCCTTGCGGCCCCGCGTGTGACCGCCGACATGAATGCCGGCGCGAAAAAGATTACGGAAAATGATTTCTCCGACGAACGAGAAAATTCCCACAAAGATAACGGCGATGATCAAAAGCCGCACATCGCGATTCATGATGTGGGTCAGTTCATGACCCAACACGGCCCGAAGCTCATCGTCATTCAGTGTGTCTATCAGACCGCGCGTCAGTGTAATTCTATAGCTCTTTTCGCTCATGCCGCTCGCAAAGGCATTAAGGGCATCGGTTTCAATGATGTTGAGGCCAGGCATGGTGAGCCCGCGCGAGATGCAAAGTGCCTCAAGCATATTGTAAAGCTTAGGCGCTTCCTTGCGCGTCAGCCGGCGCGCGCCAACAGACGCTTCGATCATCGCTTGATTGGCAAACCAGGCAATCGTGAACCAGGCGCCAGCGCCTATCAAAGCGAAAGGCCACGCGGCGCCCACATGGGCAAGGGCAAGTTCGAGACCTTCACCGACAGAACGCGCCTCGCCTGTCAGGCCAACCCAGCCGACGAAGAGACCATACATCAGCACAAAGAGCAGCAAAGGAAATCCCGTCAATAAGGCGATGGATTTCAGGTTATTGTTCCAGATGTGGGTCTGCAGACCGAAAGCGCCCACGGGCTTCACTCCTCCTCAAAAGCAAAGGCGCTCGCCGCCGCTGCATGAAGAGCCGTTGTGTCAAATACCGGCAGGTTAGAATGTTCCTGCGCCAAGATCATGCAGAGTTCGGTGCAGCCAAGAATAACACCATCTGCACCTTTTGTTTTATGACGGTCAATAATATCAATCAACTCTCTGCGTGAGTCCCCAAGCACCTTACCATTCACCAATTCATCAAGAATGATCCGTCCGATAATCACTTGGTCGTCGTCGTCAGGCACAAGCACATCGCCATCATACCGTTTTGCAAGAGTGTCACGATAATGCATCTCGCTCATCACAACGGGTGTACCAAGTAATAGCGGTTTTGCGACCCCTGATGCATACATCGCTTCCGCCAGCACATCGAGTAAATGAATGACAGGCAGCCCCGTCGCATGAGCCACGGCATCCGCCGCAATATGTGTTGTGTTGGAACAGATGATCAAAGAGTCCGCCCCTGCGTCAGCGAGATGCATTCCACCTTTCACGACCTCAGCGATAAAGGCTGTCCAATCGCGCGCCTCGTAATGCTCGATCATAATGCCGTAATCGAGCGTATAAAGAAGAACATTCGCCGCATGCGTTGATCCAAGTCGAACCTTCGCCGCATCGTTGAGGAGGCGGTAATAAATGACGGTCGATTCCGGAGAAACACCGCCGATCAAACCGAGGAGTTTCATGGTCTAAGCCGAACTTTCCTACCGAGGACTAAAATTTTACCGCTGGTGCGGTTTCGATACTCGCTCGGCTTGTTTCCGGAATTTCGAAGTAATCCTTTTTGCGATAGCCGCCGAGTGGGGCAACCACATTTCCAGGAATTTGTTGAATGCTCGTATTAAATTCCTGTACCGCATTGTTAAAGAATCTTCGCGCCGCAGCCAGTTTATTTTCAATGTCAGAAAGCTCGCGTTGCAATTCCAGAAAATTGGTATTCGCCTTCAGATCAGGATAGGCTTCCGCCAATGCGAAGAGTTTACCAAGCGCCGCTCCGAGAACGCCTTCTGCGGCGCCTTGCGCCGATGGTCCATGCGCGGACGCCGCCGCATTGCGCGCGGTGATCACAGCGTCAAGAGTTTCCCTCTCATGGGACGCATACCCCTTCACTGTCTCGACTAAGTTGGGGATTAAATCATGACGTTGTTTGAGTTGAACGTCGACATCTGCAAATGCCTGATCACACCGCTGATTCAACGCAACGATACGGTTGTAAATCCCGATCGCAATGAAGATAACAATAACGATGAAACCAAGGAAAATGATCGCGCCGGACATGCGGGCTTCCTTCCAAATAGATCAGCGTGAAACGTTAGCGAACGCAGCCTGCGCCCGCCCCAAAAAACACCTTCAGTTTAGAGTTTTCCTTTTACTTCCGCAACTTATCCGTGTTTGCAAAAAGTTGGGCTGTGTTTCGACCACGGCATAGAAACCCGCCAGATTGGGCTATGGGAGGTCAACGGCCGTTTCCGCAATCAAATGATCGACAACACTGATTAATGCTTCTTTATGCTCCGCGCCAGCCGCTTTGGCTTTTGCATAGGTTTCAAGTTGGCGACTCGAACTGGCGCCACGTTCAAGAATTTTGCGGGCGTGGCGAAGCTCCTTGAGACAACCAAGCGCGACAGCATCTTCTTCTAACCGTTCAATCAGTTCTTCCATCAACACGCCAAACGGAGTGCATTCCCCTCGCCCAAAATCAATCATGCTCTTGGTCGTACCAAACCGTTGCGCACGCCAACGGTTTTCCTCCAGTAAAAACCGTGGGTAAATGCGCCAACGCAAGTTTTGTTGTCTTAAACGACACAGCATACGGAGAATGCTCTGGTAAAAGGCCGCGATGCAAAGCGCATCTTCAAGACGGGTACAGACATCGGTAATTCGCATCTCAAGAGTGGGAAATCTTGCACTCGGTCTTAGATCCCACCAAATTTTAGAACCATCCTCTATGACACCGGCTTTAATAAGGCGTGATATAATGCGTTCATACTCGGCATAGCTTTCAAAACGGTCCGGAATGCCTGTGCGCGGCAAAGCGTCAAAAACCACAAGTCGAGAGCAGTGTGTTCCCAAATTGTTACCGCCCCAAAAAGGAGATGAGGTGGAAAGGGCTAACATATGTGGTAGAAAATACCGCACCTGATTCATCAAATCGATACGCAATTCCGGATTTTCGATTCCACAATGAACATGCATTCCACATATCAGCATACGGCGTATAACACCTTGCATGTCCTCATCAAGGTGTTCATAACGCGGTTCCGCCGTATGTTTTTGAGCCTCCCAATGACCGAAAGGATGAGTGGACGCCGCCATCAGACGCATGCCGTGCTTTTCCGCCTGGCGTATTAAAGTGCGTCTGAGATCCGTCAAATGGCGTCGAACATCTGGGATGTCGTTACAAACCGGCGTACCAATCTCTACCTGACATTTCAAAAATTCTGGAGTGACCCTCTCACCCAGAGCATCCTTACAAGCCGCCATAAATTCCGGAGGCGGATCAGGAACCAGATCACGGCTTTCGGGATCCACGAGAAGGTATTCTTCCTCAACGCCTAATGTGAGTGCAGGGATCATGACCCCTCTCCTCCCTTAGTCGTCTCGACGTTTTACGCAATCGTGTCGAGAGCATTGGTTAAAACCGACGTAAGACGTTCAACACCTTCTTTATTACTCACGAGATCTTGTCGAATTTCAAGTGTAACATGACGAAGACGGCGAGACGCCACGTGTCGATCAACAGTATAATTGAAGACTCGAGCATCATAAGGCTGGTTATCACCAATCAGGTAATCGGTCTCCCGACGAAGCAGATTAATGAGCTTGCGGGCGCTTTCTTCGTCATGATTCCACAGCACGCCAATGTGCCAAGGCCGTTCCTGAGCATCCCCCATCAGGCGGGGCGTAAAGGTGTGGACGGCCACTACAAATGGTTGGGTCTCGTTTTTACACGCCAGTTCAATTTCGTAGTCGAGATGCTCGTGATAGGGATCAAAAAAACAATTGATACGCCGATGGCGTTCCTCAACGGGAAGGTCTCGGTTTCCGGGAATGGGAATCATATCACTGACGGCGGGGACCAGATCCGATCTGTCACGAGAACGATTCGGATCGACCAGGAGCCGTGAAAAATTACACAATATTGCGCAAGCATCCAGACGTGAGGCAACACTCTGGGCCAATGCGCCGGCGCCGGGATCCCACGCAACATGCGTTTCTAACAAATCATCTGGCAGGCCGAGCTGGCCATATCTCTCAGGAATAAAATTCGATGCATGGTCCGCCAAAACAAAATACCGGTGGTTCCGGCCTTCTAGGCAAGTTGCGAGCGAAAATTCCTTCATCCGCCTAATCTAGCACGGCTCATCTCAACGTGAAGAGTCGTCTCTGTCGCAGGCTCTGACGTGCGGCGGGGTCTTGTGCCCAGCGGATGCGTTCAGAACACGCTCTTATGTCTCATTAACCTCTGGCCTCTGCAACAATTGCCAGCCAAACGCCATTATCACTCACAGCCATCCGGGTAATATTGTTAAGGCCGTGTGCTGATAACTCAGCTACAGGGCGCCAATCTTCCTTCGGATCCTCGCTTTCGCGATAATAAATAACATCACCCTCAGCAGAGAAAAAACCTTGATGCCCATCAGGTCCCGTTGGCGGAAGGATGACATAATCTTGCGATTGCCCAACGAGCGGAAAAAGAGGCGTCACGTTGAGGCTTTCAAAATCTAATTTATTCACCTGAGTACCGCCATCATCGCGCAGCGTTGTAAAAAGTGCGGTGGCGCCATCATTGAGCGCATACAGTCCGCGACCAATATTTTCCGAGATCAACGTCTGCTCGCCGCTGACAACATCAACGACATACAAAGTTGCCGGTTCACTCCGATAAAACACCGCAAGCTTCGATCCATCCCGGTTCCAGGCGTAATATCCAAGCGGGGCAAATCCGATAACGGCTTCACCGTCGCCGCCACTTAAGGGTTGCTTGTAAACTTGCGTGACGTCACCCGCCACATTCTCCTGAATATAAGACAGAAATTTACCATCGGGCGTTAACCGGGGGGAATACTCACTAACGTCAGTACTGAACGTAATTTGAGTTTTCTCCGTTCGGTGAATATCAAAACTCCAGATATCTGTTTTCCCGCTCTGACCTTGAGACGAATAAAGAAAGGTCGCTTTCTCGGGTAAAAAATACGGCTGATTGTCGTAACCAACATGGGTGGTCACATTGTGTGGCGTGGCAAGCGAGAGTATATCGCCGTCTATCGACAAACGAGCAAGAAAGATTTCTGTATCCGGCATAATTTCAGGAGCAGCGACAACGCCGCTTTCGTTCGTCTCGATTTCAGGCTTTGAGTCTCCGTCTGAAGGCGAGCAGCCGCCGATAATTCCAATGAGAGAAAGGGAGATGAGGCATCTGTACATCATCATGGCCGAACAAATCTGAGCATAAAGTTTTCATTCAGACCAGACGGCGTCGGTGTGTCCAAAAATTCAAATCCGAAAAACTCAATTTCTGAAATCACGGATGGCCTTCCAAAACGAACATGTTGTTGTTCAAGCGGACGCGTCTTACCTTCCACCAGGTCAAAATCCACAACATAAAGAAATCCACCCGGCTTTAATGCCGTTCGGATACTGTTCATAACCGCCTGACGGTCTTCGAAATAGTGATAACTATCCGCGATAAATACAACGTCTACAGAATTATCCGGTAGCGTGATCGAATCTTTGCGCCCCAGAACTGAAACAACATTATCCAAGCCGTTGTCAGAGGTTCGCTTATTAATGAGGGTCAAGAATTTTGGCTCAATATCGACCGCGTAAACGACCCCGTCACCACCAACATTTTCAGCGAAAAGCAAAGTATACAGCCCTGTTCCGGCGCCAACATCAGCGACACGCATCCCAGGTTTCAAATCCAGCGCTTCAACGACGGAATCGCGCGCGCTATAAAGTTCCCGGCTTCCGACCTCAAGTCGCTCAAGCCATAGATCAATATTTATGTTTTCAGAATCCGATGGTGTCGCGGACGTCATTTGCCCTTCGTCGCCACGCACAGCCTTTTCAGATTCAGCTGTGCAGGCGACCACGGCGCCAAAAACCAACCCCGTCACCACACACGTCTTTACCCAACGCATTTTGGACCAGCTAGACAGATACTG
This sequence comes from Parvularculaceae bacterium, assembly GCA_021776435.1. Classification (GTDB taxonomy): domain Bacteria; phylum Pseudomonadota; class Alphaproteobacteria; order Caulobacterales; family Parvularculaceae. Next base: position 47,337 of record JAJFFW010000090.1, read on the forward strand.
TAGATGTCGCGTCATCATTGTACCGAGCCTACCCTATTTTATCTCAATAGGCGAAGCGGCAATTTTTCACGCCCCCAAACCCGCCACCACGAATCGAGGAACACATGGCGCTTAAAAGCGCCTGTGTCCCTAAACCACCCGAGGGCAACGATAACCATCCGGAAATTTTGCAAACCAAAATGAAGGGAGAGGATCGATAAAAAGGGTCAATCATCTTAGTAGGCCTGGCAGCGACTTACTCTCCCACGCCTTAAGACGAAGTACCATCAGCGCTGGGGACTTTAACGACCGAGTTCGGGATGGGATCGGGTGAAGGCTCCCCGCTATAACCACCGGGCCAACTAAAATGAATGAATGCGAGAATCAATTGTCTGTCTAACGCTAGCGCATGTAACGATCCTTAGACGAATCGTTCGCCACGCATGAGCCTAATTCATACAATCCCGAAGGACTGCATGAGAACGATCAAGCCAATCGAGCAATTAGTACCGGTAAGCTTCACGCATTGCTGCGCTTCCACACCCGGCCTATCAACGTGGTGGTCTACCACGGCTCTCAAGGGAATACTTGTTTCGAGGGGGGCTTCCCGCTTAGATGCTTTCAGCGGTTATCCTTTCCATACATAGCTACCCAGCTGCGCCGCTGGCGCGACGACTGGTCCACCAGAGGTATGTCCATCCCGGTCCTCTCGTACTAAGGACAGCTCCTCTCAATATTCCTACACCCACGGCAGATAGGGACCGAACTGTCTCACGACGT
>JAJFFW010000010.1 GCA_021776435.1 Parvularculaceae bacterium
CATTATGCAGCACGCTCAAGACGAACTTCGGATTCGATAAGGACACTAGCAAGTTTATGATTCTAGTGTGGTTTTGGATTTAAAGTTCGTTGTGAGCAAGCTGCGAATTATGTAACGAACTTCAAATCCACCACACTAGCGTGGCTGTTACCGGTCTCAAAGGGGGCGCTGATCGGCCTTCAATGGGCCAATCGAATGCATGGTTTCGCAGATAGGGCGTGCGGACCGAACCTAGACGCTTGACACGCGCCGCGCGGTTTGTATGGTCCGCCGCTCGAAGCACAGGCCCCATGAAACGGGTCCCCAGACCGCGCGCAAGGAGCAATGGCCATGGCCAAGCCGACAACAATCAAAATCCGGCTGAATTCAACGGCGAATACCGGCTTTTTCTACGTCACGAAAAAGAATACGCGCACCATGACGGAGAAGCTTGTTTTGAGAAAATACGATCCCATCGCGCGCAAGCACGTCGAGTTCAAAGAAGGTAAGATCAAATAGATCGCCCTCTCGATACTAGAATCAGACAAAGCCGCCTGTTTCGGGCGGCTTTTTTGATGACGAGCCGTGCAGTCAACGGGGATCAGGCGGCGCTTACGATGACCCTGTTGCGCCCGTTGCTCTTCGCTTCATAGAGCGCTTCATCCGCACGTTTTATCAATTTTTGTGAATTGTCGTCTTCTGGACCATCTTCGGTGGATGCAATACCGATGCTCACGGTTATCTGAGCGATGTCACGCCCGCCATTCAGGACGATTTGCTCCGTGGCAATTTCCTGCCGCAATCGCTCGGCGACAATGGTTGCGAATTTTTTCTCCGTATCCGGCATAGCGATCAGGAACTCCTCACCGCCATAGCGACAGGCGAGATCAATACCGCGAACGGAGGCATTCATTCGTTCAGCGAATGCTTGAAGGATTTTGTCTCCCGCGTCGTGCCCATGGGTGTCATTGATCTTCTTGAAATGATCAATGTCGAGGATCATCACTGACAAGGGGCGATTGCTCCAGGCCCCTCTATCGAACATTGCGGATAAATGACTAGCGAGGTAACGGCGATTGTACAGCCCCGTAAGCTGGTCGGTGACCGCCATCTCAAGACTTGCCTGAAAGGACGAGCGAAGCTGGTCGATATACCGCTTTCGTTTGATTTGGGTGGAGATTCGCGGTGTGAGTTCGTTCTTATCGACCGGGCGTGTCAGATAGTCGTTGACGCCGATATCGAGTGCACGGACCAGTTTGCGTGTATCCCCCTGGCGTACAATGGCGAGAACAGGCGTCAATCGCGTTTCTTCGAAAGACCGGATGGATGAACAAAGTCGCAATGGATCCATCGATTCGATCGACATATTAATAATAATAAGGTCGAAATCCCCGGATCGAGCCCGTCCGAGAGCGACTTCTGGGTCGGTCTCGGAGGAGACCGCATAGTCCTCATTCAGATTGGCGCATAATCGTTCAATCTGTTCTTCTTGATCGTCGATAATAAAAATGCGCTTGGGAACATCATTATCTTCATCATATTCAATCTGTTTGACAACGCCCAGACTCTCTCCGGTTGTGTACCGCATGCGAAGTTCATCGGTCATGGTTTTCAACCGCGTCAGGCTTCGCACGCGTGCGAACAAAGCAACATCTTCGACAGGCTTCGTCAGAAAATCGTCCGCCCCAGCTTCAAGCCCGGCGATACGATCCGCCTGCTGGTCGAGGGCTGTTACCATTACGACGGGTATGTGCGCCGTTTCCGGGGCTGATTTGAGAATGCGGCAGGCCTCAAATCCATCCATCCCGGGCATCATGACATCGAGCAGTATGATGTCCGGTTGGTCAGTCTTTGCGCGTTCAATTGCTTCAGCGCCGGAATACGCTGTCATCACATCAAAATACTCGGCTCGAAGCTTCGCTTCGAGGAGTTTTAAATTGGGCTCAAGGTCGTCGACGACCAGTACACGCGCCGTCATGAGTTCCTCATTAATTAAGGTTTAAGCTTGCTTGGTGTTAAAACTAACCCAAATACCTTTTCACTTTCTCAATAAACGAAGAAACTGAGATCGGTTTTGCTAAATAGTCTTCGCATCCGCCTGCGCGAATGCGTTCTTCGTCGCCCTTCATCGCGAAAGCGGTGACTGCAATGATCGGAATGTCAGACAAATCATCGTCTTCTTTGATCCAGCGAGTGACTTCCAGGCCAGAAACCTCAGGTAATTGAATATCCATCAAAACCAGGTCTGGGTGGTGCTCACGAGCAAGCTCCAGGGCTTCGTGACCGGTCCGCGCCTGCAGAGTATTGTATCCATGCGCTTCGAGCAGATCATGAAAGAGTTTCATGTTCAACTCATTGTCCTCGACGATGAGAACGGTTTTAGGAAGCATTGACAATTCCAGCTTCTCCATGGCCGCCATAATACGCCTAACACCGCTGCTTGCCGAATCGTCGGCCCTGTAGTTCTTATCGCTCCAAAGGTATTAATTGATTGTTTATTGTGTTTGGAGCGCTTCGACGCAACAGCATATGGATTAAGGGAAAGTGTCTGAAACTCATAAACAATCTGGGTTTTGCAGGGATTGCTTTTCCGCAGCTCAAGAAGGCGTTCACCGGTGTATTGAATGCGCCGGCCGGCGAATCACACACCATAACGAGCTATTTTCACTCTCGGTGGCTCATCTCGACTGCGACGCTTTTTATGCGGCGATCGAAAAACGCGACCGTCCAGAGCTTGCAGATAAGCCGGTCATCATAGGCGGCGGCCGGCGCGGCGTGGTCATGACCGGCTGCTATGTGGCGCGCACCTTCGGAATCCGGTCAGCGATGCCAATGTTCAAGGCGCTGCAAGCCTGCCCCCATGCGACGGTGATTTCATCTGATATGGCGAAATACGCTACCGTCGCTGAGGAGGTGCGGCGCCTCATGAGAACCCTAACCCCTCTGGTCGAGCCGCTTTCAGTGGATGAGGCTTTTCTGGATTTATCGGGGACCGAGCGCATTCATGGCGCGCCACCGGCAATCACGCTCGCCAGACTACAAAAGCGAATCGCATTGGAACTGAGAATTACCGCTTCGATCGGACTTAGCCACAATAAGTTTCTCGCGAAGATCGCATCGGACCTTGATAAGCCAAATGGTTTTTCTGTCATCGGGCGCGCCGAGACTCGTTCGTTTTTAGCAAAAAACCGGATATCCATAATTTGGGGTGTTGGGACCGCCTTGAATAGGCGCCTGGAGAAAGACGGCCTCACCACAATCGGTCAGTTGCAAGAAATGGATCCGAAAGTGCTCGCCTCCCGCTATGGAGAGGTTGGATGGCGGCTGGCGCGGTTGGCCATTGGCGAGGATACTCGCGCTGTTATCCCCGACAAGAAGGTCAAAAGCATCTCCTCAGAGACCACCTTTGATGCAGACATTAGTGATCTCACTTTGCTTGAGGACAAATTGTGGATGCTTTGCGAAAAAGTCTCGATGCGCATGAAACAAAAGGCCATCTCCGGTCAAGTGATTACCCTGAAACTCAAGACAAGTGATTTCAAAACGCTCACCAGACGACGTACGCTCGAGAACGCTGGTAATTTGGCGCGTACGGCCTTTGCGACATCGAGAGCTCTGTTGCGTGAAGCTGCTCATGGGCGTTCATTTCGGCTGATAGGTGTTGGTTATTCGAATCTCGTTCCTTCTCAGGATAATCAACAGCCAATGTTTTTTGAAAGCGATGAGAAGCGCTTTGGCGCCCAAGAAAATGCGATTGATAGGATACGCTTGAAGTTTGGCTCGGAGGCTATCGGCGCCGGGCGCAGTTTGCGGAAATCAGAAAATTCTCCGACTGTAAGAAAAAAATGAAAAGGAACCCACGCTCATGAATCGAATTGAAGCCAACCTGAAACAGCACAATATTGTCTTGCCCGAACCCGTCGCGCCGGTCGCTAATTACGCGCCTTTTATATTGAGCGGTAATCTGGTTTTTATTTCAGGTCAGGTTTCTATTGACAGTGAGGGGTTGATAACCGGCAGACTGGGAGCTGACTTGTCGGTTGAACGGGGTATAGATGCCGCGCGCGCTTGCGGTATAAATATCATTGCTCAACTGAAAGCCGCATGTGACGGTGATCTCGATCGCGTACGCCGTTGCGTCAAATTGGGTGGTTTCGTGAATTGTACGGATGAGTTTTTTGATCATCCAAAAGTAGTGAATGGCGCGTCGGATTTAATGGTGACGGTATTTGGTGAAACGGGGCGCCACGCACGCGCCGCCGTAGGAGCGACCAGTCTCCCTCTTGGTGCGGCTGTTGAAGTGGACGCTGTGTTTGAGATCTCATAATGGCTGACGGCGGCGATACCTTTTCAGCGCGAACGGTTTCCTCAATCGCAGAGATCGGCCGTGATGTCTGGGATCAATTTGCTAACCCTCCATCGCGCCCCTTTAATCCGTTTCTTGCCTATGATTTTCTTTATGCACTTGAGGAGAGCGGCTCCGTTACGCCGGAAGCAGGATGGGTGGCGACGCACTTGGCGCTCGAAAATAACGGCGTTACAGTGGGTGTTGCTCCGCTTTATGTGAAAGGCCACAGTCAGGGCGAGTATGTGTTCGATCACCATTGGGCGGATGCTTATGAGCGCGCTGGTGGGCGATATTACCCTAAACTCGTCTCTGCGACGCCCTTTACACCCGTCCCCGGACCCCGTTTGCTGAGTGACAGAAAAGATCTTCAACGCATCCTGGGCATCGCAATGAGGAGCGTTTCTGATCGGTTTGGGTGCTCCTCAATTCATGTTAACTTTCTGCCTAAGGATGAACAAGATACGCTGATCGATGCAGGGTTTCTTCCAAGAATAGGCCAGCAATATCACTGGTTTAATCGCGGCTATGATGGATTCGATGATTTTCTAGCAGCGCTTTCATCGCGAAAACGCAAGGCGATTATCCGTGAGAGACGCAATGTACATGAGACGGGTCTGACGATTCGCCACTTAACGGGTTCTGACATTAAGGAGCGCCATTGGGATGCATTCTGGTCATTTTATCAAGACACCGGGTCGCGAAAATGGGGTCGTCCTTATTTGACTCGATCCTTTTTTAACCTTCTCGGTGAACGCATGCCCGAAAGGCTCTTATTGGTGATTGCAGAGCGCGACGGCGTTGCAATGGCCGGCGCCCTCAATGTCCTCGGCGGGGATACCCTATATGGCCGTTATTGGGGATGTACGCAGGACGTGCCATTCCTTCATTTCGAAATCTGCTATTACCAAGCGATTGACTTCGCGATCAATGCCCGGCTCGCATGCGTTGAAGCTGGCGCGCAAGGCGAGCATAAAATTGCCCGCGGATACGAACCCGTTCCCACCTATTCCTCACACTGGATCTCAGACCCCTCTTTTCGGGATGCAGTGGAACGTTATCTCACCTCGGAAAACATTCATGGGAAAGCCGAGATCGAAGCGCTTCAAAAAGTCAAACCCTTTAAGAAAACCTAACCAGCCTCCCCCGCGTTCCGGTAATCTACAAACCTGAAAAAATGAGATTGATCATGTCCTTAAATACCGCTTATGACTCCGATAACATCTTTGCAAAGATCATTCGCGGAGATATGGCTTGCACCAAAGTATACGAAGACAAAGATATCCTCGCTTTTATGGATATTTTCCCGCAAAGTCCGGGACATACGCTTGTCATTCCAAAAGCGATTAAGGCAATAAACATCTTTGATGTTGATCCAGACGAATTAAGCACTCTAATTATTGGTGTGCAAAAAATCGCGAAGGGTGTGCGTAAAGGTCTCAATCCGGACGGTTTACGGATCATTCAGTTCAATGGTGCGCCAGCAGGTCAAACTGTTTTTCATATTCATTTTCATATCATCCCCATATATTCTGAAAAAGCGCTTGCTTCCCATGGAGGCGGCGCATCCGACCCTGCCAAGTTACGGCTGCTTGCGTCGAAAATTGCATCTTCCATTTGATCACTCACGAAGCAGTGAAAAAAATCGCGCATCCGTGTATTGCGAGTGACCATTATAGGCCATAAATTCAACTTGCGCCTCAGGGAACGCGAAACTCTGAAACGCACTGTCTTTCTAAGACTACATAAGTAACGCGCCCCTAGCCCCTCCCCTATAGTGGGCGCGACAATTAAAGAGACCGCCGCATATCCCCCCACGGCGGTCTCTTTTTTTTACAACGATTTGACTTTTACAGAGGCGTAAACTTGACCGCATCGGTTGCGTCCTAGAGCGTTTCCGAGGAAAAGTGGTTCGCGGTTTTCCGATTAAGGAAACGCGCAAAAAAGACTCTAGCGCTATTCCTGATTCAGTTGAAACCGGAATGGCGCTAGCAGGTTGCATACTTGATGCAGACTTTAGCACCAAAAAGGCGCCAGACCTTAAGATATTCCTCTCGCCGCTATCGGTGAACGACGCCAATGAAGAAAACTCAACTAAAGGGTCCCTAATGATTGCACCGCTTACCAGCAATAAAGGCGCGCAAAGTTATGAAATTCCCGAAAGTGTGGTTTTAACGAACTACGCTTCTGTTCTGATCCACTGCGAGGCCTATGCCAAGCTTTGGAGCGCAGCGTCCCTCTAGGGGGAGAGCCCTCTTCGGATCAACACATCGTCGTGATTGTGTTTGATTTGTCAATCGGGTCATTTGTATTCTAAATTTCCAATCAGTAAACTCTATACTGATCGTGAAATGAGGAAAGCTGAAAACATATAATGCGTTTTTTTATCCTTCTTAGTAGCCTTGTTTTTGCTCTCGCGATGAACATTGGCGCCCATGCGCAAATTGACCGGGCGCAAGCCTGGAGAAATGAGTGGCCGCAAACTGATTTTTCCAAACATGCCGTCCCCCTTCGTGATATCGAGTCGAATGTCCCAAAAGATATGATCGCATCGATCGATGATCCGCAATTCTCACCGGTTCAAGATGTGCTCATCGAAGAAAATGGCGAGACACGGTTTCCTGCTCGCAAGACTGGTGCTTATTCGCGACGCCTGTCCGAGAGGACATTCAGCCTCAGCCTGCGCGACCCGGTCATTAGCCTTGAGATTGATGGGGATGCGCGCGCATATCCTTTACGCGTCTTGATGTATCATGAGATCGTGAATGATGTTGTCGGCGGTAAGCCAGTCGTTGTCACCTTCTGCCCACTTTGCAATGCGGCAATCGTGTTTGGTCGTGAGGTCGATGGGAAAGCTTCAGAATTTGGAACAACGGGGAAGCTCAGAAAATCCGATCTCGTCATGTATGATCGTACAACCAATAGCTGGTGGCAGCAATTTACAGGTCGCGCCATCGTTGGAGAAATGACCGGGGATCAGCTGCAACGTTATCCTGCCCGCCTTGAATCCTATCAACGGTTTGCTGCGAGACATCCCGGTGGGTCCGTTCTTGTCCCAAACGATCCGAATGCGGCGCCCTATGGGAGAAATCCTTATATCAGTTATGACACAGCGCAACGGCCCTTTCTTTACCGCGGAGGATTGCCAGAGGGAATAAAACCCATGGCGCGGGTGGTCGTTGTGGACAATGTCGCTTACAGCCTCAAACGTCTCCGCGCGTCGGGTGCGATTGAAGAAGGTGATTTAAGCATACGATGGAGTGCAGGTCAGGCTTCGGCGCTGAACAGTCAAAATATTGCCGAAGGCAGAGATGTCGGTAATGTCGTTGTACAAGCAAAAGCCGGTGACGGTGTATGGCGCGATGTTCCGTATGATGTCGTGTTTGCGTTTGTCTTTCACGCATTCAGCCCGGATGGTCAGTGGCGCCTTTGAATTGTCATGATGACGCAAAAGCTTTATTACCCCTATAATGATGGCTTGCAGTGATGTATTCGCTGCTTTCCTCGATCCTGTTTCTGTTTTGGAGTGCAAGAAGATGAACACTCTCCTGCCCGTTTTGTTTGTTTTTCTGGCGACGGCTTGCGTCAATCGAGATGTAACCGAAAACCCTGCACCCGCCCTGTCGTACCAAATCGCAATGACACAAGCCGGGGCGGCATTTGAAATCGAAGATTGGGACAGCCTCAACCACAATCTCGATGCCGCACAACTGGCGCGCCCCTACTCTTTATACGTGTTGAAGAACCGGATTTTAGCGCGCAGCCTTGCAGGGCGCACGGATGAGGCCTTCGCGCTGATTGAGCAGGCAGCGGAGCGTGGCCTTACATTAGATTTAAACGGCCACGAAGCATTTGATCTCTTGAAAGCAGACCCACTCTATGCACCGCTGAAAGCGCGCATGGTGGAAAACCAGAAGCCAATCGGAACGCCGGCTGTTTTTCTGCGACATGACGATACCTCGCTTTTGCCAGAAGCCATTGCCGATGACGGCGCCGGCGGCGTTTATGTCGGGTCAGTCCGAAATGGTGAAATCATCCATCTCCTGCGCGATGGAACCAGATCACGCATGGCGACGGCTCCGGGAGGCGTTTTTGATCTTGAATTACGCGGCCATACGATTTGGGCCGCCGTCAATAATCAACTCGCTTATGTGGGGGGCAAAGAGCAACCCCCTTTCGCTGCTATCATGGCTTTCGATCAGGTAACGGGCGCGATAATTCATGAGACCCGAATGACCGGCGCTGATGTTCTTTTCGGCGATATTGAAATTGACGCCATGGGTGCAGTATACGCCAGCGACAGCAGCACACCGCGCATTGTCAAATATTCTCCGGGGCCGGATGCAATTATCGAGTTTGCGATCGATGACAGATTGGTCAATCTACAGGGGATTGCCCTCGACGAAGCCGGCGGTCACCTATTCGTAGCGGACTATCTTGTTGGTCTTTTCGTTATTAATCTTGCCGATGGCGTGGTCCGCCCAATTCGCAATGCGGCCAACGCTCATCTCGGCGGTATAGACGGGCTCTACCATCATGAAGGTGCGTTAATTGGAATTCAAAATGGTTCAACGCCTCAGCGGATCATCCGTATGGAACTGAATGATAAAGCGGACGCCGTCGTGCGTTTAGACGTCATTCAACAAAACATCGATACTTGGAACGAACCCACTCACGGCTATCTCGCCCACGACGCGTTTAGATATATCGCCACCAGCAACTGGCCATCCTACGATGATGCGTGGAATGATCGTACGGACAGACCTGCGAAGCCGCTTCTCGTTATGACGGCTCCATATTAAGGCTTCGGAATAAGCACCCGATTTCGATAAAGAGGAACGTAAGTCTACTCTCTATTCAACTAAAACAGGAACGCTTGCGTCGTCATCGTTACCGTTTGCCTCCTCTGAAGGGTTCTTTTCTTCCGGGTCGGCAATGTATTCAAAGGCGAGCTTAGAGGTATCATCTGGGTCGGTTGAAACCTTCACAACACCGCCATGCTTGAGACTTCCGAACAGGATTTCATCGGCGATCGGTTTCTTCACACTTTCCTGGATGACTCGCGACAGCGGTCGTGCGCCCATTTCGTCGTCAAACCCGCGTTCGCCCAGCCACTTCGTCGCCTCTGGTGTGAGTTCAAAAGTGATGCCGCGATCCGCCAGTTGAGCTTCGAGCTGCATTACGAACTTTTCAACGATGCGATTGATAATAGCTGGCGATAAGCCTGAGAAATGGATTGTCGCATCCAAACGGTTACGAAATTCCGGTGTGAACAGTCGCCGGATTGCGGCGTCCGTTTCGTCGCTTTTTTTACCGCCGGCAAACCCGATTGCGAATTTCGCTGCGTCAGATGCGCCTGCATTGGTTGTCATGATAATGATGACATTACGGAAATCGACCTTGCGGCCGTTCGTATCAGTCAGTTGTCCATTATCCATGACCTGAAGAAGGATGTTGTAAATTTCGGAATGTGCTTTTTCGATTTCATCGAGCAAGAGTACACAATGAGGATGCTGGTCAATTGAGTCAGTCAGCAAGCCGCCTTGGTCAAAGCCAACATAACCTGGCGGCGCGCCAATTAAGCGAGAGACAGTGTGGCGTTCCATATATTCTGACATATCGAATCGAATGAGTTCAACGCCTAGCGCAAAAGCAAGCTGTTTAGCGACTTCCGTCTTTCCCACACCGGTTGGACCCGCGAAGAGATAGCTGCCGATTGGTTTTTCCGGCTCGCGCAGGCCAGCGCGTGACAGCTTGATCGCGGCGGCGAGTTGATGAATGGCTTCATCTTGTCCGAACACAACACGACCAAGGTCTTCATCCAGACTACGTAAACGCTCTGTGTCCGACCTAGAGACAGATTTTGGTGGGATGCGCGCCATCTTCGCAACGACTTCTTCGATATCGGCCACATCGATAATTTTTTTACGTTGATCGGCTGAAAACAACATTTGGCGCGCGCCCGCCTCATCGATAACGTCAATTGCTTTGTCTGGCAGTTTTCTGTCGGTCATATATTTCGATGAAAGGTCGGCGGCGGCTTTCACCGCCTCATCAGTGTATTTCAACCCATGATGTTCTTCAAAATAAGGTTTTAAACCGATCAGGATTTTGACAGTATCATCCAGACTCGGCTCGACGACGTCGATTTTTTGGAAGCGACGGGCAAGTGCTCGATCTTTCTCAAAGTGCTGACGGTATTCCTTGTAAGTCGTCGATCCCATGCAGCGAAGGGTTCCCGATTGCAGGGCGGGTTTTAAAAGATTAGAGGCGTCCATTGCGCCGCCCGACGTTGCGCCGGCGCCGATGACGGTGTGAATTTCATCAATAAAGAGAACTGCGTCGTCATGCTCTTCAAGTTCTTTGAGCACCATTTTGATCCGTTCTTCGAAGTCCCCTCGATAGCGGGTACCCGCAAGCAAAGCGCCCATGTCGAGTGCAAAGATGGTTGCTTTTGAAAGAACGTCAGGGACGTTTTCATCCACAATCTTAAGCGCAAGGCCTTCCGCAATCGCGGTCTTGCCAACGCCAGGGTCTCCGACAAGCAGCGGATTGTTTTTACGCCGCCGGCATAAAACCTGAATCGATCGTTCAACTTCGGAATCGCGTCCAATCAGTGGGTCAATTTTTCCAGCGCGCGCTTTGTCGTTTAAATTGACACAGTATGCGTCCAGCGCCTCATCTCCGGTTTTGGGGTTCTGGTGGTCCGGATCTTCGCTGATACCGCGCACCGGTCTCGACGTCGCCTCTCCCGGCCTCTTCGCAAGTCCATGCGAGATGTAATTAATCGCATCGAACCGCGTCATGTCTTGCTGCTGCAGAAAATGCGCTGCGTTGGATTCACGTTCAGCAAATAGGGCAACCAGAACATTGGCGCCGGTGACCTCTTCACGACCTGAAGATTGGACATGAATCACTGCGCGCTGGATAACTCTCTGGAAGCTCGCGGTTGGTTTCGCCTGTTCACCGTCATTCAGTAGCAGATTCGCAAGATCGTTCTCGATGAATTCATTAAGATTTCGCCTTAAAAGATTGAGATCGACATTACACGCGCGCATGACGGCGGCAGCATCCTGATCGTCTGTAAGCGCCAAAAGTAAGTGCTCCAGGGTCGCCAATTCATGTTCGCGCTCGGTGGCGATAGCGATCGCTCGGTGAAGCGCTTCATCAAGATTCCGACTAAATGACGCCACAACTCAATCCCTTTCCATCGTACACTGCAGAGGGTGTTGGTTTCGCCGTGAAAGCTCCATAACCTGGGCGACTTTCGTTTCTGCAACCTCATATGTGTATACACCGCATACGCCGACCCCGCTCTGGTGGACGTGTAACATTATACGCATAGCGTCCTCGGCGTCTCGCTTGAAGATAGCTTGCAGCAACCACACGACAAATTCCTGAGGTGTGTAATCGTCGTTTAGTATCAACACCTTATAGAGGGACGGTCGTTTTGTCTTCGGTGCTGTCTTAGTGACAACGCCAATGCCCACGCCAGGCCCCTGCTGATTATCTTCTTCTTGCGCCATGGTCTCGCCGTTCATCCTCACCAGTCTAGCCTCTAAAAAAGGCGACATTACATATCTATCCCCACTTCGTTGAAAAGACGCAAACCCTTCGGCACAAAAAAGGAATAGCGCGAGATAGACCTGGAAGCCCTGCGCACGAGGCTAATATATTGTGAGTATTGCGGCGCTGCACAAGGTTTAGGAGAATGTTGCTGATGCAAATGTTACGATTTTTGATCGACAACAAAAAGCCCGGCTCAGCGGCCGGGCTTTGAACGCAACAGGTACGCAACGAAAGAACTAGGGACGGTATGATTGTACTAGTTCGACAAATTCATTGTAGCGGGCTGTCAACGGCTCAGCGGCTTTTTTGCTCGTTTCGATCCAAAGATCGGCCATCTTATTGATTTGGCCAAGATTCTTTTCAACAGTCGATTGAACAAACTGGTTGTTCGCCTCGAACACTTCTTGAATATTTTTCGAAGATGTGGCCGCTTTTGTCGCTTCTACGCCTTCTTCCATAGCCGTTTTGGTAAAAGCCGTACTATCGGTCGCAACTTTTTCAACGCCTTTATAAAAGACATTTGCTGAGGCGAGAATGGCTTCATAAGTGCTTTTTTGAAAATCGGCCAGAGCCGTTACACCTTCAGATAGTTTTTCGTAACCCTCTTTGAAGGTGTCGGGGTTGATCGTTGTAAACGCTTCAAAATTATCAGTAGCGCCTGCGGTTTTCTCAGCGGCAGCCATGGTGTTCTCCTTGAGTTGTGACCTGAGGTTGGGGGCCCCGGTCAAATGTTCGTTGTGCAATGCAACATAAGCCCTATTTTCCACCCGTCAAGCAAAAATGGTGCGCTGCAACAAATTTTTTTTCAACCCAGGTAAACAACTCGTTAACCAAGCCTTTACCCGCACCGAAGATGATTCGAATTGTGGCGATCTTCAAAACGTCACAAAACGGCATGACGTTTGCTGACTTCCTCATTTTACAGGTGGCTTTCCAGGCTGCTTGTGGCGGATATCAGCTCTTGTCATTGTGATGTCTTGATTGAGCGTGGTCTCCGATCAAGCGTTGAAAAAATGACGCGGTTAAGCGAGGCTATCGCGATGAAGTCGGTTTTGCGTTGTGTGATGGGGTGTTGGGTGGGCGTGATTCTTAGCGCCAGCCTCATTGCGCCTGCTTCAGCCAATTCTAAATATGCCGCGATCATAATTCAGGCTGATTCCGGTGACGTGCTGTTTGACCGGCACAGCAACGCACGTCGCTATCCAGCCTCGCTGACAAAGATGATGACCCTTTATCTCCTCTTCGAAGAGATTGAGGCCGGACGGCTTTCGCCGTCCTCACAACTGACCGTTTCTTCCCGCGCCGTTGGTCAGCCGCCGTCAAAGTTAGGGTTGAAAGTTGGCGCAACGATCTCCGTCGAAACCGCTATTGAGGCGCTAGTCGTCAAATCCGCTAATGACGTGGCTGTGGTTGTTGCCGAAGCGATCTCCGGTTCTGAGTGGCGTTTTGCGCAGAAAATGACGGCCAAGGCGCAAACTCTAGGGATGCGTCGCACCACTTTCCGCAATGCTTCAGGGCTTCCAAACAACAAACAAGTGACGACCGCGCGCGATCTCGCCACGCTCGGTCAGCGATTAATTCAGGACTATCCTCAGCAGTTTCATTATTTCGCTATCCGTAGTTTCTCATGGCAAGGTAAAATTTATCGGACGCATAATGCGTTGGTGAAAAGCTATGACGGAGCTGACGGTCTGAAAACAGGATACACACGGCGCTCCGGTTTCAATCTGGCGACAAGCGCTACGCGCAATGGCCAGCGCCTTATCGGGATTGTCCTTGGTGGTCGCTCAGCGAACACCCGCGACGCCCACATGCGCAAAATACTCGACCAGGCGTATACAGCACTTGACCAAAATCCGGCTCTCGTTGCCTCGCTTCACCGCAATCGTCCGACCCCTCGATTGAAACCAACGCTTCTGGCCCAGCTCGAATCCCAAGATCGTTCTGGTTTGCCGTTTGTTGGCGTCGATAATGCTACGAAAGACCTGCCCCATACCACCACCGCGTTCGCCAACCGGCCCGATTCTGACGCGAATAAAAACGATATGTTGGGCGCTTTGATCGCGTCCGCCGACTCTCATGATCTCAATGAGTTCGAGCGCGCGCGTTTAGACGCGCTTACACCCCGTGATGGTTTCGTCGGCGAAGGCGACACCGAGGCCCTTTTCTCACAGCCCAGCGGTTGGAGCGTGCAGATCGGCGCCTATTCCACCCAAGCTCTCGCTCGAAAAGAGCTTGAAGGCGCCGCCTTAAGAGGTGATCTCGAACAACAAGCACGGGCGGTTATGCCGACTCAACGCGAAGACGGCTCGAAGATATACCGGGCTCGCTTTACCAGTCTTACTGAGGCAGCGGCTCGCGCGACCTGCAATGGCCTGAAGAAAAAAGCCCTGACCTGCTTTGTTGTCTCAGAAGCGCCTCCCCTATAGCAGCTCGCTAAGAATTATCCCCAATCCTTCTCTCTGCTGAAAGCGTGTTGCGCTTGGCGCCGGTGCGTCGAATGGCTTAAGTTTGATCTAACCAACGGGCGAATCCCTGAAGCGGAGAGATATCAATGTCATCGGAAGAATTGATCTTCAAAGTCGATAAAGCAACTGCAGCCGACGCGCTCATTAATGCGGCGCGTGAAAACGAAATGCGCAATCACTTTACCACGGATCATGAAGGGTTTTGGGCCGATATTGCGCAACGAATCGACTGGATGACCCCTTTCACCAAGGTGAAGGATGTTTCTTTCGCTGCAAACGATCTGCACATCAAATGGTATTACGATGGCGAGTTGAACGCTTGTGTGAACTGTCTCGACCGGCATCTGCCTGAGAAAGCGAATGATATCGCTTTCATTTGGGAGGGTGACGATCCAGATACCCACAAGAATGTCACTTATGCAGAGGCGCTGGAAGAGACCTGCCGTATGGCGAACGTCTTGAAGGCGCGCGGCGTCAAACGCGGTGACCGCGTTGTCATCTATATGCCAATGATTCCTGAGGCCGCCTATGCGATGCTGGCATGCGCGCGCATCGGCGCCGTTCATTCTGTCGTATTCGGAGGGTTTTCCCCTGAAGCATTGGCGAGCCGGATTATTGATTGCGGCGCGGTTGCTGTCATTACAGCAGATGAAGGTGTGCGAGGGGGTAAAACCGTCCCGCTGAAAGTGAATGTAGACAAGGCCCTTGCTAAAGCTGATGGGGTGCGGTTGGTGTTAACGGTGGAGCGTACAAATGCCGATGTACCGATGTTGCCCGGTCGCGATCTCTATTGGTCAGTCGCGCGAAGCGATGTGTCTCCTGATTGTCCTGCCGAAAAGATGGGAGCTGAGGATCCACTTTTTATCCTCTATACGTCCGGCTCAACGGGTAAGCCAAAGGGCGTGCTTCATACCACCGGCGGTTATCTCGTTTATGCTGCTTATACGCATGAGGCCGTATTCGATTATAAACCTGGAGAGATTTATTGGTGCACTGCGGATGTTGGCTGGGTTACAGGGCACACCTATATCGTCTATGGCCCCCTTGCGAATGGGGCGACCTCATTGATTTTCGAGGGCGTACCGACATGGCCTGATTATTCTCGTTTCTGGCGAGTTGTGGAAAAGCATAAAGTCAACATCTTCTACACAGCGCCAACGGCGATTCGGGCTCTGATGCGCGAGCATGATGACTTTGTAAATGCAGCCGATCGATCTTCATTGCGCTTGCTCGGCACGGTCGGTGAACCGATCAATCCGGAAGCTTGGCTTTGGTATTATCGTGTCGTGGGTGAAGAGCGCTGTCCGATCGTCGATACATGGTGGCAAACAGAAACGGGTGGAATCCTCATTTCGCCCCTGCCCGGCGCGACCGAACTGAAGCCCGGATCCGCGACGAAACCGCTGCCTGGCATTGAAGCTGGACTTGTCGATGCGCAGGGTGATCCTCTCGAGGGAGAGAATTCAGGCAATCTGGTGTTGCTGGACTCCTGGCCTGGACAAATGCGTACGCTCTTCGGCGACCACCCGCGTTTTGTCGATACTTACTTCACGGCATATCCGGGGCGCTATTTTACGGGTGACGGAGCGCGGCGTGATAAAGATGGTTATTATTGGATCACGGGTCGTGTCGATGACGTCATAAATGTTTCCGGGCACCGTTTGGGTACGGCGGAAGTCGAAAGCGCGCTTGTTGCACACCCGACTGTCGCCGAAGCCGCTGTCGTTGGTTATCCCCACGACATCAAAGGTCAGGGCATTTACGCCTATGTGACGCTGATGGAAGGTGAGGAACCGACCGATACGTTACGCAACGAATTGCTGAAATGGGTGCGATCGGAAATTGGCGCCATCGCCAAGCCGGAATACCTGCATTTTACTGAAGCCTTGCCTAAAACCCGTTCGGGAAAGATTATGCGCCGGATTCTCCGAAAAATTGCCGAAAACGATTATTCTGCCTTGGGCGATACCTCGACCCTGGCCGATCCTGGGGTCGTGGATAAGCTGATTGAGGGGCGTCTTAACCGTTAATCAAGACGATTCGGCACGAGCCTTAATAATAAGGAAACGCTAACCGCGTTAGAATTCGCTTGTGTTTTTAGAAGCGAATGATGCCTGTAACCACTCTCCCTGCCGGTCACATTGAGGCCAGTCCACAGCTGCCCGCCGTGATTGCGTATGTCGTCTTTGCTTTGGCGACAATTACGTTCCTGCACCCGACCGTGATCGCCATGGTGGCGATGTGGCTTCAATCGTCATCGTTCAATCATGGGGTTTTAATCGCACCCATCGCAATTTGGTTAATGGCGACGGACCAGAGAGCAAAAATGATTGCGCCGGCGCCAACATTTTGGGCGTCCGGAATTGTCGCGCTGGCGGCTATTGTTTGGCTCTTAGGGCGCGCTGGAAATGCTGAACTCATCGAAGAAATCGCTTTGGTCAGTCTTCTGATCGCAGGAGTCGTTACCGTTTTCGGATTGCAGTTGGCTCGAATATGGGTGTTTCCACTTGGCTTTCTCTATTTCATGGTTCCATTCGGCGGGTCCCTGATCCCAGCTTTACAACACTTGACAGCGAGCGTCGTCGTTAGTGTCTTAAGCTTCTCGGGAATACCGGTCACAGCGGATGGTGTTTTGATCAATACGTCAGCAGGCGCTTTTGAGATTGCGGAGGCTTGCGCCGGATTTCGTTTCCTCATCAGCGCAGTGATGATCTCAACTTTGTTTTCGTATCTGGCATTTGTCAGTTGGCGTAAGCGTGGCATATTTATCGGATTTGCTATCGCCCTGGCGCTGACTGCCAACATTATCCGAGCATTCTTTCTTATTATACTCGCGACATTGACTGAAAAGAAATTTGGTGTTGGCCCTGAACATATTTTGATCGGATGGTTTTTTTACGGGGCTGTCTTCCTGACCCTGATTGTGATCGGGCGGAAATTTTCAGACCGTCGGCCCTTTGACGGCGCCCTTCACCCCGTCACAGCATTTAAAGGGCGTTCGCAATTGATCGCGGCGATTATTCCGCTGATCGCCATTCTGCTCATCACTTCCACCTATGCCCGCATTGTCATCGACCGACATGATGGCGTTGCGCCGACAGTGTTACCACTATTGAGCGCGTCCGGATGGAGAATCACGCCTCCTGATTTAGAGTTGCAGGCGCGGTTTACAGGCGCGGACAGAGCCGTTCATGCGTCCTATCAGGACGACATTACTCAGGTGCAGACTTCCATTGCCTATTATGCTTACGATCGACCCGGTGCGGAAGTGATTTCAAGCGGTAATCGTGGATTTGAGAAATTCGGGTGGAGAGAGACAGGCGCGCGCACATTTGAGATTGATGGCCTCGGCGTTCAAAATCTGTCAATCAAGGTGCGTTTTCTCCGCGGACCCCACCACCAGCGGATTGCAGTAACGACACTTTATTGGCTTGGAGATGATGCCTACGATAACCCCACTGCCCTGAAATTTCATCAGATGCGTGAGCGATTGGTCGGAATCCATAAACCCGGTGGGCTCATCGTCGTGGTCGCCCCTATTGCAAGTGACGAGATCATGGCTGCCGCCGACATTGCAAAATTTTTACATGATTCAGAATCGATTCCGGTCTGGCGTAACCGAATAGCCGTGAAAGCGACGCAATAGCGTGTGTGGAATTGCTGGTATAGTCGACATATGTGGGGATCGGAATATTGATCCCTCGATTATAAGACGCATGACGGACGCACTACGTCACCGTGGACCAGATGGTGAAGGATTTTACGAAGCGCCAGGAATTCACTTCGGCCACCGGCGTCTTGCAATTATAGACCGTGAGGGCGGCGCCCAACCTTTCCATGCGCGGACCCGAAAATGCATCCTCTCCTATAATGGTGAAATCTATAATCATGCCGGACTCGCCGCTCGTCTGAATATGCGTGGCCATACGATGCACACACGTTCCGATACGGAGGTTGTGGCTGAAGGACTAGCGTATGATGGCGCGAAGTTCATTCATGAGATGCGGGGTATGTTCGCCTTCGCCTTTTGGGATGACGAACAAGGGGCGCTTTTGCTGGCGCGTGACAGGCTCGGTGAAAAACCCCTTTATTACGCTGTCACGCATGATGGGTTTCTGATTTTTGCCTCGGAAATTTGCGCCCTCGCCGTTTCAGGGTTGATTGCCCTCGAATTGAATCCTGAGGCGGTGATGGATTATTTCTATTACGGATATGTCCCAGACCCCAAGACGATCTATCGCGGCGTGAGTAAGCTGGAGGCAGGCCACCAGCTCTCTGTCAAACGGGGCGGCGATCTCAAGATAGAACAATATTGGAAACCAGCTTTTGCGCCTTCGCCGGCGCGCTCATTCGAACAGGCTAGCGACGAGCTTTGCGAAAAACTTGATGAGGCGGTTCGGTTACAGATGGTGACGGATGTACCTTTAGGCGCATTTCTTTCCGGCGGCGTAGACTCGTCCGGGATCGTTGCCGCGATGGCGCAAACAGGCGTCCAGCCTGTGACTTGCACAGCCGGGTTTAACGATGCTGCATTCGACGAACGGGTCTATGCGCGCGTCGTCGCTGATCGCTTCTCGACCAATCATCACGAGCTCACAGCGCAACTGAATGCAGTGACCTTAATCGATGACGTCGCCCGAGCGTTCGGTGAACCCTTCGCTGACATATCTGCTTTGCCCACCTACTTGGTGGCGAAGCTGGCGAGAGAGCACGTTACTGTGGCGCTCTCTGGAGATGGAGGCGATGAAGTCTTCGGAGGGTATCGCCGGTACAGGTTTTTTACAGCTGAAGAGCGGCTTCGTTCACTCCTTCCCTCTTCACTTCGGCATTTGGTGTTTGGGTCTGCCGGCGCTGTGTATCCAAAACTCGATTGGGCGCCTCAACCGTTCCGATTAAAAACGACATTGCAGGCGCTAGGCGATTCTCGTGCAAAAGGGTATGCGCGCGCCGTCGCAATTAATTTTCCAGATAGAGTACGGACCATCCTTTCTGGTGATTTCAAATATTCCTTGGCCGGTTATTGTCCACAAACAGTGATAGAAAGCGCCATGGACGGGGCCGGTTGCGAAGATCCTTTACTCCTTGCTCAATATACCGATTATTCAACATGGTTGTCTGGGCGCATGCTCGTTAAAGCGGACCGGACATCCATGGCGCATTCGCTTGAGGTGCGGGCGCCGCTTTTGGATTCCAAACTTGTTGATTGGGCAGGGTTGTTACCGCCGTCGTATAAGAATTTTCAAGGCTCGGGGAAACGTATCCTGAAGGCTGCCCTCGCACCGCGGTTTGAGGAAGGATTCCTGGATCGGAAGAAACAGGGATTTACACCGCCATTGGCCGAGTGGTTGCGTAGCAACACGAACAACCCGATTTCCCGTCTTGAAGACTCCTCGCTATGGAGCCAATCGGGCATTCTCGATGAGAAGGCCGTTCGTTCTCTCGCAGTTTCTCACAGTGTGAAACGCGTCGATGCTTCACAAGAATTGTGGACAGTGATTATGTTTGATGCGTTTTTGCGTAACCAGGCAAAACCGCCCTCACCTGTTTAATCTTGTTGCGAATTCGCGCCCGGGCGCCGTTGCGTTCAATCACAACAGTTGAGAGTGTTTCGCCTTCCATACCCAGCTCGCGCTTATAACGCGCTTCACCAGCCAGAAAATCATAAACGGCATAACCGGCGTCCATGTAATGTTGAGCGGCGAGAGCATGGCTGACAAGACCAGGCTTTAACCGATTATCGGGTTCATATTGAAATCCGCTTTGGTAACTTAAAACTCGGTCATTATGAACAAAATTATGAAGTCCACCAATCAGTTGATCACCGGCAAAAACTGTACATAAAGACAGAACTTCCGGCGCTTCAGCAAATAATCGGTTATGAAACGATAAAAACAATGGATTTGAATAGACGCCCGCACTCCCTCGATTCGCCCAGGTTTTGGCGTGTAGGTCTTTAATAAGGTCAAATGACTGGCGGTAATCCTGGCTGCCGTCTTCGATGACAAGGCGTAACTCACCCCGTTGGCGATATAGCCGGATTGAGCGCTTGATTGCGCTCCGAACAGAAGCCCGAAGGCCATCCAGTAATGTCTTGCCTGAGTCTCTGGCATGCAGGAGGTTACTCTGAAATGTTGGTAGACTGTTTATCACTTCATGGTGGCGCCCGTTCTCTTCAGCGATAGCGATAATGGAGTTACAAAAACTTTGCCGGGCATTACGAAATACCAATCTGTCAGCAACCGTTTGATTGGTGAGTAGTGCTCTCGCAGCGATACGTTTTAACTGACCGCCGTGGTGTTGGCGGTGAGTCAAGAAGTCGTTGAATTCGATATAAATTGCATCGTGTGCTGGGAGCCCATACTCCATGCAATGGGCGGGATTCGAGCCGAACAGAGTTGAATAGCGGTTGTTTGATTGACCGAAGGCAGTCATCAGAATTGGTTCGCCCGCCTCTTCAATGATCAGTTGAAAGACCTTTGATCCTCGTGGACGGCCTTTGATCCAAGCAATGACCCATGCGGGTGATAAGTAAAATGGAGGCTCGTCAGCCTGAGAGTAAAGTCGATGCCATGTACGAATAAAAGCGTCTACATCAACGACAGGTTCAATGCGGGCTTTCATATATTTCGTCCGGCGGCTTGTAGGTAAAGCGCACGGTGCGCCTCAATCATAGGCTCCAACCGGAAGTCCCGCCTTGCTTTTTGAGCATTTGCAGCGCCCAGCGCCTGGCGGAGCGTGCGATCGTCGATTAACCGGCTCAACGCCGCTGAGAATGCCTTTTCATCACTGACCGGAATAATGAAAGGTTTATTTTCCGCCGCGACCATATCAACGATCTCGCCGACATCAGTGGAGATCACGGGTAATCCAGCCGCCATAGCTTCCATAAGGCTGATCGGAGCTTGTTCCGTATCTGAGGACATCACAAATATATCGAATGTTGGGTAAACGCTTTCGGGTTTTGAAGTGGCGCCTAGTAATGAAATTCTCTCCCCTGCCCGACTAGATTCTTTTGCGGCGGCAAGGAGATCGCGCTCGGGCCCGGCGCCAATAATCTCAAGGCGCGTGCGGAGATGGCTATCACACTTGGAAAATACGCGTATCAACCGCGAAAAATTCTTTTCAGGTCGTAGAGCCCCGACAGTTCCAATTGTGACAATGTCAGACTTCACGGCGTTATTCTTGGCGCGGGTTACCGTCATAAATCGGTTAACGTCTATCGCATTGCCGATGTGGCGGACATTTTTGCGTGGCAGTCGCCATTTTGAAATCGCCAGGGATTCAAGTGCGCGTGATGGTGTTACGGTAATACTCTGGGTAAGCACCAATCTACGCATGAATACACGCCGGGCCAACTGATGTGATGGCGATTCATCAGGTCCGAATCCATCTTCGAAATGTAAATGAGGTCTATGTGCGAAAAATCTGTTGGCGAGCGCAGCTTCTGTTGATCCCCAATTGTAGGTACACAAGAGATCGGGGTTGATTCGATCGATCAGCGATAGAACCGCCCTTACATTGGTCGGGCTGATGAAGGATGATTTGTGCGCGGTGAGGCTATGATAATCGACAAGGGTGTCATCGCTAAAAGGTTGGCGCGCGCTGAAATCGCCGTCTAATGCTGCGACATGGTGGTGAAACGACTGCCCGAGTGCGCCAGCCAACGTTATAAAACGAGATTGCTGGCCGCCCATCGCAAAAGATGGAAACACATGAAGCATAACAGTGGGATCGGCGTCGACCAGATGACAACCCTCAGTGGCGCAATGTTCTATTTGTTTCAGCATTCGCGTTATTTTTGGCAAACCGTGTGTCCGGCATTAGATCGTAAAGATCTGGAAAGGGTATTAAGAGCCAAGAAAATAAACGATTTGGCGCTGAAATCGAGAAAGGCGCATCACGATCCGCACTGCACAGGTTGTAAACAATCTGGTAGGACTCAAATGGAATAATGGTCCTAATTATGACCAGATCATTAAAATGCGCAGTTATTGGAGCTGGCGCTGCTGGCTCTGCAGCTGCATATCATCTTGCGCGTTCAGGCGCCCGTGTTTGTGTCTTCGAACAATACCCGCTATTGCATGACCGCGGCAGCTCACATGGCTCAACACGCCTATTTCGGGTCGCCTATTTTGAAGACCCACATTATGTACCGCTCTTACGGCGGTGTATCGAAATGTGGCGGGACCTTGAATTAACTTCCGGGGAGCGTCTTTTTTTTCAAATTGGCGCTCTGCAGGTTGGTCATGGCGACGGGGTATTGATCCCCGGTGTGTTACGAACTGCGAAAGAGTATGACCTGCCGATTGAGAAACTGACGGAGCATCGTGCAAAAGAACGATTTCCCTGGTTCAATCTGGATAAGAACACTTCAGCCATTGTCGATTGCGAAGCGGGTTTTATTCTCGCAGAATCTGCAGTGCGAACACATTTGGAAGCGGCACGCTCATTGGGCGCCCAGATTTGTGCTGAAGAACGAGTGGTAAATTGGTGTGATAGTGGAAAAACACTTTCACTTGAAACGGACAAGGATAAATACCAGTTTGACCGGATCATCTTCACGCCTGGCGCTTGGGCCAATCGTTATCTCGCTGAACTCGGTATCAATATCCAACCCGTCCGAAAAACAGTGCACTGGATAGCACAAGGGGATGAACGGTTTCGCGTTGGAGCAGGGTTTATTCCGTTTGTCATAGAGACTAAAGATTCTGAAATACTTTACGGTTTTCCTGCGACAGATGATGCTGGGGTGAAAATCGCTCTTCACACAGGTGGTGAGAATTCTGACACACCCGACAACGTCAATCGTATTGCCAGTATCCGCGATGACGAACCAGTCATAAATGCTTTGAATACCTATGCACCTGGATTGCCATCGATCATACAGCGAAGAAAAACATGTCTCTATGAAATGAGTCCGGACGGGCATTTTATAATTGATAAACATCCGGACGATAATCGGGTCGTATTTGCACTTGGCCTTTCCGGTCACGGATTCAAATTCACGCCGTTAATCGGTGCGGTGATGGCTGATCTTGCCCTGAAGGGAGGCACGCTTTCGCCCATCGGGTTTCTCAATTTGAACCGATTCAATGCTTCAGGAGATATAAAAGCATTGCTTTGACCGTAGGTCATTCATTTCATTGAATGAACACATTTTTCCATAGCGGATAGTGATCACGCCATTTCACGCAAAGTCCTCTGCATGCGTCTCGCTTGATGTTACAAGCCTACTATAGAATCGGGCGATAAATCAGGATCGCCCGATGCGATCGTTTTCTTTGTGGTCGCTCCGGTTTCGCGAAAAACCGGACCTCATCTTGAGCTTGTCGAAGGACCGCTTTTTCGCCCGGCGCTCTAAGTTGTGCAATTTGTTGGGGCGGGGTCGCACAATTGGACGCGTGTTGTTTGTCGCGGCCAGCGTTTGACGTTTTCAGAAAATGTTAATGGCGCTTTGAATATCTGGTGAGTTAATGATGATTTGTATTGATAATTCATTTCCACGACAATCAACGACGTCTGGTCGTTCAGAAGAGTGTCGTCGTCAATATTTGTGTACGTAACGCCACGTTGTAACGGTTCTATTCCTGCATTATTACGACTCCAGTGGACAATAGCATTCCCGTTTGGGTCTCTTATGACACTGATTAACGTATAGGTGAGTGTCGATTGACCATTTGGCTGCAATATCTGCTCGATACCTGTAAAGAGATCATCGATTTCTGTGGGCGATAGTTCAGTGGACTGGGCGGCGAGATCTGAGAGCGTATTAGCAGCATGAGAGATTCGTCGCTTTATCGTCAGCGCATCAGATCCTTCCAACATCCCGAAGAAAAGAATGGTCATTACAGGTAATATCAAGGCGAATTCAGTCGCGGCCATGGCTACCCGATCATGCCAAAAATTCTTCAGACAGCGCATGAAACCGACGCCTCTTTTGAGTGCTGAATATTTCATTTTGAAACGCCTCTGTCGCGAACAACCATTAAATATGCATCCCTAGTTTTTCGAAAACGGTTCATTACGGAAGATGAAAGTCGATACTAACCTTCTAGCGGCGCCGTCAGTTGATGATAGGTTGATACCGATAGATGGATTAATTGGCCTGTAGAGCAGACAGAATCGCAATCGAATAATCTGATTATCCACCCCGGGTTCGAAAGCCAGATTGTCGATGGCATTTTGATCATCACCGCGACAAACCGCTGGCGTCACATCCGCAGCGAGGTCTGCGAAGGTGTTGAATTGTTTCACCTCGACCGTCAGATTCGTTGTGCATTCACCAAACAGATCCAATGTCGGACAAACAAGTGTGAAGAAATCTTGTTTGGTGAGGCCATTATTCTGAGATTGGCCCGTTCGTACGAACCTAGAAGCACTAATCGTCGCTGCGTCGAGTGTCGAATTTACAAAATAGAACCACCCGACTTCGAATGTCGAAAACATCATTAAAAAGAATATTGGCGCGACGATCGCAAACTCTATAGCGGATGTGCCCTGCTTATCGCAGGGAAAACCGTGTATCTTTCTGATTAACTTTCTCATGGTCGGCGCCATTCGGTTATGAATACTATGTTCGATTTAGTTCGCGCTAACGACTGACATGAAGTTTGACGAGATCCTGTGCAATCGTTCCAAAGGCGGCCTCGAGGTCTGCACCGCTCGGCGCCTTGAAATAATGGGGCGCCGCGGGGCTTGTAGCGCAGGACCGAAAAACTTCTTCCAAATTGGCGTCATTGAGGCCGAAAACGATTGAATAAACGAGGATCCCTTCCTTCTTCATTCGGTGACAGGTCCGGAGCAGTTTTTCGTCAAGCTGATTGCGCATGGTGTTGGGATTGGTCATACCCGCTCCCATACGGCCATCAATTGCATAACCATAGGACGTGATCGACGACTCCTTATGGGTGTTTCGCGAGCCGATAGTGTTCTGACCGTCAGTCATAAGCACAACGGCTTTTGACCACCCTTTGTCCGTATATTCCGCCCCCTCAGTAAAGGGCGCGCCAGGGGATAGCACGCGCCAACCCCACACCATTCCGTTGGCGGAGTTGGTGTTACCATTTGGAAACAGAGTATCCATGTGTGTTTCCACCTTGGAGCGATCATCTGTCAAAGGAAGGATCGGCGCCGGGCAATCCTTGTTCGGTCCTCGCATACTGGAATCATTGTCACTGATATTTTCATCGATGGACGCCGGTAGATCGTACTTATAGTCGTACTGATTGGTTGCCGGATTCCACCAGCCGACATAAGCGTTGCGGACGATATATTCATCAAGGCCGATGCTTGTTGCACCCAGATCTGCAAACCGCGTTTTGACACCATCCCAGTAATTATCGAGCTGAGCGAAGGAATGATTTGTTACATAACGGAAATCCGTAACGGTTTTGGCGTAACGGGCGTACGCTTCTCCCTTATTACGATAGCTATAATTCTTATCATTGATGAACCAGCGGTTATCGTAACTGTTGCGATTCTGTCCGTCTTCACCGGGATCATCGAACCAATAGCCTTTAATTTTGCCGCCAAATTCATCCTTCACCCATATTTTGACGCCGTTCAGCGTATAGGCTTCATTATCCGACCATCCGCCGCGACAATAGGATGCGCTATTGTAGCAATCCGGCTCGTCCTCACGGAAATAGGGAACCCAGCGGGAATTCTCGATCTTACCAACATCAGAGGCATTAAGGGCGAGATTAGGCGCGCGATCGAAAGCGAGGCGGATCCGCGCATCCGGCTCTTGGGCAATGGTGGGCGTGACCAGAGCGCCAGTCAGAGTCGACGCTGGGGTGGATTGCCCCGGCCCGTTGTCCAACTCGTCTAACGGATAAGGTCGAGCCTCAAAGCACCCTTTCCACTCAGTGCCAGGAACCGACTCGAACAAGCGGAAATGATTGACTTTCTTGTTAACGTCAACGTCGCCGTTTTCATCCACATGAAAGAAGTGAGCGCCATGATAAACCGCTTGTGCGTTTTCATCGCCCCAACCCATATTCCAGCTTGAGGCGGCGCCTGGATTGACATGGGCATTAAATGGAACAACGCCGACTTTGATATTTGGATCCGATGTTTTGGTGTCGTACATCACCTGTAAAAGGTTATCGACCGCATCACGTAAGCTGACAATTTTTCCATTGGACCGCATGGACCCCGTGACATCAAGAACCAGCGCCAGCTCAATTTTACCAGAGCCATGGCGGGTGATTTCAGTATCGGTCGCCAGGTCGAGAAATTCTAGCTTTGTGGCAATGGTGGCGTCATGGGTGATCTGCGCAAGCAAATCCATGCCGACGCCAAGAAACAGAGTCTTTATCTCACCGCTGACGACCGGTGTGATCGTTGCTGATGTCACGGTGAAATCGACGTCAAGGTTTTTCACATTGCCTTCGTGTCGAAAATTCTCGTGAAAAAACCTCTTCCCGTAATCTTTTAACTCAGCATCGGATAGGGATTTGTCCATGGCGCTGAGTTGTGCGATCGCTAATCCGGCCGAGTCCATCGACTCAATAAGTTCCGCACGCACGGCATTATAGCGTGCATAGTCAACTGCCCCGCCTGTGAAAAGTACGAGGAGTGAAAAGACGAAAACGAACAGAATTGCGATATTGCCATCGCGATTCCTGGCAAAGCGGAAAAGTAAACTGTGAAGGCCCGACTTACAGCCATATCTGGTTGAGCTGGTGGGGCGAACGGTAAGATGACTAGACATACGCAACTACCTCTACTGAGGTCTCGGCTGTACTGCCGCTACACCGTCATTTCTATCAAATGACACTTAACCGTTGGTAATAACTCTTGGTTAATCTTTGTAAGGAAATAAAAAGTGTCAACCCCCAAAACGGGTGTGCGTATTTTTAAAAATATGCACTTAAAACAAATAGATACAAGCAAAAGGCCGTATCAATGAGGTGACAAAAAATCCTACCATTCTCTTAAGGATAGATTCAAATTTTCCATAAATGCGAAGGATAACGCACATTAAGGATGTTCCGAAACTCGATTTTATGTCTACCGTCGGTGGTTAAATCACGACGTCGGTATACAGCTCAGCGAGCGCAGGCTCCGGGCTTTTCATAGCAAAATCTGCAGATTTCAACACAATCTCTTTTATCTCTTTGTCGATTGTTTTGAGCGCGGTCGCGTCAGCGAAATCAGCATCAATGATCCGTTGTTCGCAACGTTTGATGGGGTCATTGTGCGCGCGCACCTCATCGACTTCCTCTCGGCTGCGGTATTTTGCAGGATCCGACATGGAATGGCCGCGATACCTGTAGGTTTTCATTTCGAGGATGAACGGTCCCTCACCGCTTCGCGCGTGTTCAACGGCGTCACGGGCTGCTTCACGAACTGCGAGGACATCCATGCCATCAACTTCCACCCCAGGAATGCCAAACGATGCGCCACGACGATAGAGATGCGTTTCTGAATGCGATCTTGTGACACTCGTGCCCATCGCATACTGATTGTTCTCAATTACAAAAACCGCAGGCAGTTTCCAAAGCTGCGCCATATTCATAGCCTCGAAGATCTGACCTTGATTGGACGCGCCATCGCCAAAATACGTGAAGCTGACCTTCTTTTCCTCACGATAGCGGTTCGCGAAAGCCAGCCCCACACCCAGCGGGACCTGCGCGCCGACAATGCCATGCCCTCCATAAAATTCCTCTTCTTTAGAGAACATATGCATAGAGCCGCCTTTGCCCTTGGAATATCCGCCTTCGCGCCCGGTCAGTTCCGCCATGACGCCTTTTGGGTCCATACCGCACGCCAGCATATGGCCGTGATCACGATAGCCCGTGATGACTTGATCACCCTTTCGTTTTACAGCTTCCACGCCCACGACGACCGCTTCTTGCCCGATATAGAGGTGACAGAAACCGCCGATATGACCCATGCCATAAAGTTGACCGGCTTTTTCTTCAAAGCGGCGAATAAGAAGCATGTCTCGATAATATTTGAGGAGCTCCTCTTTGCTGGCCTTTAGATTGGAATTCAGGCTGTGGGAGGCTTCAGCGCTGGCGTCAGCGGGCATAGTAATCTCCGATTGGATTCAGCCAATTACCTAACGTATTTTCCAGAAATGTGGATACCTGTTGAGAAAAAAGTACGCAGATTCGAACGAGAATGGTCGGTGTTCCAATATTTGGGAACGAGATTGGAATGAGAAATGTCGAATGGATCGCGATACGGGGCAGACCGTCTGCATTTCTATATGATGGCCGTCGGTGAAACTGCGGAGTCACAATCAGGACTGTTTTATCGACGTTTTAGTGGCCCTTGGGCGGTTTTGATCACAGCGCGTAACTCATTGCGGGGTATGACATAATCGCCTTCCCTGGCGTAACCCAGCACGCCCCGTACGCGCTCATCGACCATGTCGGGATCGAGCGAGCGCGAATGCAGGAGATGCGTTCTGCTCTCTAACCATTGGCGGCGCGTGCGCATGGCGTCCACTTCCAGTTCGACGACCCGCGCTTCTTCGCGCATGGCGGCCAGGGTTCTATATCCTGATGCGCCAGCGACCGCTTCAAATGCGAGAAATGCCACCCAACACATACACAGTGTTGGCAGTGCAATCGTTATCAGAAATTTTCCAAACGGTCCCATTGAGCGCTCACCTAGAATCAGGTGAGATGAATTGAATATCCTTAACAAAATATGAACAAAAGCGCTGGATAATAACTCTGAAGCACTGGCGTCTGGTGACGGTGTTCACCTACACCGCAGCCGCTTCATCTCCCGTGCCTGTTCTTGCAGGGGACGAAGGTTATCGGCCAAGCGCAGACCGCCCGGCATAGCGTGCAACGCTTCCTAATTCCTCTTCGATCCGAAGAAGCTGGTTATATTTGGCGACCCGGTCAGAGCGGGCGAGAGACCCGGTTTTAATCTGTCCGCAATTGGTGGCGACGGCGAGATCTGCAATCGTCACATCTTCCGTTTCCCCGGAGCGATGCGACATCACCGCCGTATATTTTGCACGGTGAGCCATATCAACAGCGGTCAGAGTTTCCGTCAGTGTACCGATTTGATTGACCTTGACCAGGATAGAATTAGCACATCCTTTTTGAATGCCGTCTTTCAACCTCAAAACATTCGTAACAAAAAGATCATCACCAACAATTTGACATTTGTCGCCAATCGCTTTTGTCAGTGCGCACCAACCGTCCCAATCATCTTCGGCCATGCCGTCTTCTATGGAGACAATGGGAAAGCGATTCACAAGATCGCTGAGATAGTCGATCATCCCTCCGGCATCAAGGGTCTTGCCTTCACCGGATAAACAATAGCGGCCATCTTTATAGAACTCTGTAGACGCAGCATCCAGAGCGATGCTGATGTCTTCTCCCGGTTTATAGCCGGCATTCTCAATCGCTTTCATGATGAAACCGAGAGCTTCATCAGTCGACTTCAAACCCGGTGCGAAACCGCCCTCATCTCCTACATTCGTGTTATGACCGGCGCTGGAAAGCTCTGTTTTCAGGGCATGAAATACTTCCGCGCCGGCCCGAAGAGCCTCAGAAAAGTTATCCACGCCCAACGGCATGATCATGAATTCCTGAATATCGATCGCGTTATCCGCGTGTGCGCCCCCATTGACGATGTTCATCATTGGGGTTGGCAGCACACATGCAGTGGCCCCGCCTACATAACGATAGAGTGGCAATCCGGAGGCTTCCGCCGCTGCTTTTGCAATGGCGAGTGAGACACCCAATATGGCGTTGGCGCCTAGTCTCGATTTGTTCGGGGCGCCATCTAATTTGATCAAAGTGTTGTCGATATGGATTTGATCTTCAGCTTCCAATCCGGAGAGCGCTTCAAAGATTTCACCATTCACGGCTTGCACGGCCTGTTGAACGCCCTTGCCGCCATAACGATGTTCGCCGTCTCGTAACTCATGCGCCTCATGTGCGCCCGTTGACGCCCCGGACGGAACACCGGCTCGCCCCATGGAGCCATCCTCAAGAACGACGTCCACTTCTACGGTGGGATTGCCGCGGCTGTCGAGAATTTCACGGCCGATGATGTCGATAATGGCAGTCATTACGTGGTTCCTGTCGTTTCAAGGAAAGCGTGACACAGCCTCTATACGCGTCATGCCGCGACGCGCAAGACGCGCGATATGCGTTATTTATCATCGCGCTTCTCAAATTTCGGCCGCGTTATCGTCCTGCCATTCCCTGAATTTTTTGATCCTGATGTCTTTTGCGGGGGCGCAGATGGCGTCGTTGCCGCAGGCGGCGCGGACTTTTGTTGCTTTTTTGAAGCCGGCGGCGGCGATTTCTGACTTTGAGGAGGCGGGATGCTTCGACGCTGTTGCGACGGTGGAGAAGATCGTTGGCGTCGTTGTGATCCAAAAGAAGATCGTTGGCGTCGTTGACCATCAGTCGATTGACGCCCTCCTTGCCGGTTTCGATCTGCGTCTTGCCGCCGGATACGTGGTGGCGTTCCGTTCACTCTGTCCTCACGTCGGCCTGCAACAGGTGGCCTTCTTTTCTTACCATCGCCCCGGCTTTTCAGTCTCGATCCGACGGTGTTGGTATCATTGCGATCCCGTCCCGCGTCATGATTGTCCTGTGAGCTTCGATGACGCTCGCCGGTCAGGGGGCGATCATCACGGTCGCGATGAGCCCGTTGCTGGTTGCGAAAACGGTTATTGATATGTCGTTGATCGAATGAACTGTGCCGCTGAGATCTGCCAACGGAGTGGCGACCGGATTGATAGCCGTAATGGGTCGTCGAATAGGCAAAACCGAAAACATAACCGATATCGGGATACCATGAGCCATGTTGCCCATACCAAGGGGAAGCGTATCCATAGGAGCTATATCCAGGGCTATATCCGTAAGAAGAACCGTAGCCGTAATTCGACCGGGTCTCCCGATAAGGGGAATACGCACCTGAAAAGCATTGGTTAGCTTCCGTTTCGCAGCTGGCGTGGCATTCGCCATAACCCGCAGCATCGTCAGCATAGGCCTCGCATTCTCTGTAGCACGCTCCAGCCTTGTCATCGCACCCCGAAAAAGCCAATGCATAGGGATAGGTTTCACACGCGCTAATCATCGCGGTGATTGCGAATAGGGAGATCAGTTTTAGAAAAAGGCTCATGGCTCTCTCATCCGCGACGCTTTCAACGGGGTTACTACCCATTTTGACGCCACAGCTTCAAAAGGACGCTTTCCAATTGCGATTGAAAAACCCCCAGCACCCCGAGCCTTAACTATAAGAGTACCTTGAACCGGTCAGAAATAGCAAACGCCGCCCAATGAGGGCGGCGTTAAAAAAGCATGCTGCGATGTGATCGCGCTTTTAGTCTTCTTTCACCTCGAGCACCTGGCGGCCCCGATATTTTCCTGTCTTCAGGTCAATATGGTGCGGCCGACGAAGCTCGCCGGAATCCTTGTCTTCAATATAGGTTGCGCCTTCGAGGCGGTCATGGCTGCGACGCATGCCGCGACGCGAACTGGTAATTTTACTCTTTGGTACGGCCATAACGAGAGCCCTTTTTGTCAGTCAATGGCGGCCCCTGAGAGGAGCCTTATGGAGCCGGTCCTCTAGCGGAAGCGACTGCCTAAGGCAAGACCACAACGCGTTATTTCTCCACGTTAAGGTTACCTCTACCCGGTCAAATTGCATCGATGGTCTTCAATTGCCCGCAACGCCTCATCAATAGGGTTGGCTCCGTAACGGAGAACCAAATGCAGTTGCGTAGACCTTTAGTTTTTGGCGTCTTCTTCGGTGTCGCCACTTTCTGTTCCTTTGATTTAGGCGCCCAGGAGCTTATAGAGCCGCAAAACACAGTGTATGTGGACATGCGCTGGCAAGCGCTCAGTGACGATGAGAAAGCGATCGTCGACCGATTAGCGACGGATTTCTATGAGGAGTCGCTGCGCTATTCGCAAGCGAGCGCTATCGAAGCCCATACGACAAAGATTTACACGGTTGGATCGCCAGAAGTGCGTGACCGTTTTCGCCGTGAACGTCGCCTCAAATGGCTGTCGATGACCGGAGCCCAAAGACAGACCTTCCGCAATTCGAAGCGGCCCAGGTTTACGCATCTCGAGGAAGGTCAAAAACACCCTTTTCGGCAGTTCGCCTTGGATCGATTGGACGCCGCTGGTGCGGTTGATCAGGAGGCGTTAAACGACGCCATTAATAGCAGCATTTAATAACGCTCAACGGATACCCATCATTTGCCGCGCCTCTTGCGGTGATGCGACTAAGCGCCCGGCGCGTCTGGCGGTCTCTGCGAGCGCCGCAATCATGGCCCCGTTACTCGACGCCTTTTCACCGCTGGGGAGATAGAAGCTGTCCTCAAGCCCGGTTCGTAAATTCCCGCCAAGCTCCGCCACACGGGCATGAACATCCCAGATTTCTGTGCGCCCAATCACTGTGGCCTGCCAGGGGCATTCTGGATTTCTGTATTTCACCAAAAGCGGCAACAGGTCCGGATCTGCAGGCATTCCGGAGGCGACGCCCATGACGAAGTTATAATCTGCATGATCGGTCATCCCATTTTCGACGTATAAGCCGACTGACCGCACAATGCCGACGTCGAAGCATTCAAACTCCGGAATAATGTTTTCTTCTTTCATGACGTCGAGAAAGGTTTTTACCTTCTCGACCGGATTGTCGAAGACCATAGGCGGCCATGCCCATGATCCATCTCGACGTGTCTTCAAGTAATTCAACGTGCCCGCGTTGCAAGCCGCCATCTCGGGCTTGCAGGCGCGAAGGTAATCAAGGACGTAATCATATTCCGCGCCGACAACGCCGGTCGTCATATTGATGATAACGTGAGGACACGCATCGCGGATCGCTGCGTTGATTTCCTGGCATATGACGGGATCCCACGTGGGTAAGTGTCCCTTGCCTTTATCCTGTTGTCGATAATGAACATGCATGATCGAGGCGCCAGCGTCGTATGCGGCTTTCGCTTCCGTCGCCATTTGCGATGGGGTCACTGGCACCGGGTGTTGATCGGGATTGGTTAAGACGCCAGTGAGGGCGCAAGTGATGATCGCTTTATCGGGCATCGTCTAAATCTCCGCCGTCAGTGTGATGAGCTTCGTGCGTATCGAAACCTGTATGCCCGTACCGGCAAGCACCTCCGCAACGAGGCCGTCACGCGGGGCTTTCAACTGATGTTCCATTTTCATGGCTTCGATGGTCACAACCGTCTGACCCTTGCGAACCGTATCGCCAGCAGAGACGGAAATGCCTGTGACAAGACCGGCCATCGGCGCAAAAATGGCGTCAGCGCCAATCGCTTGATCGCCGGCGGGTGCGTAAGTGAGGTCGAGAAACCGGCGCGTCACACCATCATCCTTGATATCGATGACATCATGATTGCGAACACAATACGCGACCTTGGTCGCACCATTTTCGAAATAGGTGAGACGACCGTCATTCCTTTTGCCTATCTGAATGTGCGCGGTTTCGTTATCCCTGGAGACGGAAATCATGTCGCCATTAAAAATGACCGCACTGTGTATCACTTCATCACCACATTGAAGAATGATTGGAACGGGTTGCGCCCCACGTGAATTCCAGCCGGTAAGAAGCGCGCCTGCTGGCGCCTTTGTGGACACGGCTGCCGCGAGCGCGATTTCGCGTAGCGTGGCGGACTCAGTTGGCGGGCAGAGACTGTCGAGATTGTGTTCAATATAATCGATATCGGCTTTACCGCTCACAAAGGCTTCGTCGCGCAATAAGCCGATCAGGAATTCCTGATTTGCGCTGACACCCAGAACGGCGCCGTTTTCAAGCGCTGCAATCAGACGGCGCCGAGCGGTTTCTCGATCGGGACCACTCCCGATAATTTTAGCCATCATGGGGTCGTAATGAGAGGTAATTTCATCTCCTGCTTCAACCCCTGAATCGACCCGGACACCCTCATCTCTCGAAAATTCGAAAGCCGTGATGACGCCGGTTTGCGGCATGAAGTTCAGGGAAGGGTTTTCAGCATATAGGCGAGCCTCAATTGCCCATCCCGAGAACTTTACGTCTTCCTGTTTTAGAGCGAGCGGCTTTCCCTCCGCGATCTCAAATTGAAGATCGACGAGGTCGAGACCAGTGATATATTCCGTTACCGGATGTTCGACTTGAAGGCGCGTATTCATTTCTAGAAAATAAAACTCTTTGGTTTCTGGGTCGAAAAGAAACTCCACAGTTCCGGCGCCTTCATAACCAACAGCCCGTGCTGCCTGGACGGCCACCGCGCCCATACTTTCGCGAAGCTCTGGCGTGATGACGGGTGACGGCGCCTCTTCAATAACCTTTTGGCGACGGCGTTGGAGTGAACATTCCCGCTCGCCAAGATGAAGGACATGACCATGAGTGTCCGCAAGCACTTGTATTTCAATATGCCGCGCGCCAGTGATCGCCTTTTCGAGCAATAACCTCCCATCACCGAAGGCGCTTTCGGACTCTGTCCGGGCAGAGGTAAGCGCGTCCGGAAGGTCCGCTGCTTTATGAACGATGCGCATGCCGCGGCCGCCGCCCCCGGCTGAAGCTTTCACCATGACGGGAAAGCCGATTTTCGCAGCTGCTTCGATCAAGCTGTCTTCGTTCTGTTCATCGCCGTCATAACCGGGAACGCATGTGACGCCTGCCGCCATCATGCGCCTTCGCGCCTGCGCCTTGTCGCCCATGGCAGCGATCGCACTGGCTTGCGGACCGATGAATATTATTTCGGCTTTGGCGCAGGCCAGGGCGAAATCTGCACGCTCCGAAAGAAAACCATAACCGGGATGAATTGCGTCGGCGCCCATCTGTTTCGCCGCGTCAATCATAGCGTCGATATTGAGATAGCTCTCAGACGGGGCCGAGCCGCCAATATGAACGGCCTCATCCGCGCACCGAACGTGATACGCATTTCTATCGGCGTCTGAAAATACAGCTGTTGTGCGAATGCCGCGCACCCGCGCGCTGCGAATGATGCGCACGGCAATTTCACCACGATTGGCGATCAGGAGTTTGCGGATGGGGGTCATGCTCGTGTCATCCCGGACGCGCCGAAAGCGCGATCCGGGACCTCCCTGCCACGCGGCCAAAAGATCCCGGCTCTCCGCTTCGCTTCGGCCGGGATGACACGAAGAAGACGTTTCATGCTCACTTCCGGTTCGTCTTGCCAGGGAGGGTACCCATATATTTACAGATGATCGAGAGCATCACTTCATCAGCTCCGCCGCCGATTGAGGCCAGTCGCCCGTCGCGATAGGCGCGCGAAACCAGCGTTTCCTCCATAAAGCCCATGCCGCCCCAATATTGAAGGCAACTGTCATTCACTTCCCGAGCGAGGCGCCCGGCTTTGAGTTTCGCCATAGACGCCAGCATGGTCACATCCTCACCCGAAAGCATTTTCTCGACCGCGTCCCAGGTTAAGGAGCGCAGCGCCTGAACTTCTGTCTTAAGCTCGGCCAGCCGGAAATGCACGACCTGGTTATCGAGAATTGATTTTCCGAAAGCTTTGCGCTGGCCAGTATATTCTACGGTCGCATCGATGGTGTTATCGAGGCTGACAAGACTGGAAAGCCCAGCCCACAAACGTTCTTCCTGGAATTGCAGCATCTGATACATGAACCCTGCACCCTCTTCGCCAATGCGATAGCGCTGGGGTACGCGGACATTATCGAAGTAAAATTCAGCCGTGTCGGAACTCCGCATTCCGAGTTTCTTGAG
>JAJFFW010000091.1 GCA_021776435.1 Parvularculaceae bacterium
GCCAACAGCAAAAAGGCGGAAGACGCCGCGGTTGCGGCGCGCGATATGAGCTGCGAACCGGGTGCGGAGAATGTCGGCATTGAAGCCATGATGCAGGCCGCCGCCAAGACAGACTATGAAGAGTGTTTAGCGTGTCAGTGAAACGGATTGCGCAGACTACCCCCGTCATCCCGTGCGCGTAGCGCTGTTGCGCAGACACGGGACGACGATGGGAAATCGAGCGCGTCGTAGTTCGCACAAGACGCCTACCTAAAAATACTCTCCGCGTTCGGCGCCGTCATAGTGTCCCGATTTCATACAGCACTTTTTGAAATCTCCGTCCTGATCCGCAAGGGCATGGGTCGTTGCGGCCGAGCTTTTCATTAAGCTCAACATCGCCGCCCCTAATTGTGCGATAGCCCCGTTTGACATTTGTCTCGGAAGGGAAACCCTTACGACGCTTTGACATTCGTTCGAAAGCAGGGAAGGTCGTCGATGTTGCTGTAGTTTTTCATGGCGCCCTCCTGTCACTTTAGTTCAGGAGGCGCCTGATAGCGCACTCGCCAGAGTTTGTCACCAGCAAGCCTTGGGGTTTATTAAGCGAGGAGCAATGCGCCGACGCAAACACCACGCCACTCTCCTTCAACTGATTTATGACTGTCATCCCTAGTGTGGTGGATTTGAAGTTCGTTAAATAATTCGCAGCTTGCTCACAACGAACTTTAAATCCAAAACCACACTAGAATCATAAACTTGCTAGTGTCCTTATCGAATCCGAAGTTCGTCTTGAGCGTGCTGCATAATGTAACGAACTTCGGATTCGGGACACTAGGCTGCGGCCAATTTCACTCTGGAGGCATTTGATTTATCGCGGTCCGCTTGGGTTACGAGGGCGCGATAGTCTTTCAGGTCGCCATCATAGGTCGTCGCGCGGCCGTCCTTGACCAGCCACAGCTGGTCTGCTGTTGCTTCCGCGAGAAAGACGTCGTGGGTGATCAGCAATACTGCGCCCTTGTAGTCGTTGAGTGCATAGATCAACGCCTCGCGACTATCGATATCGAGGTGAGAGGTTGGCTCGTCGAGGATCAGGATGTGTGGTTTATCCATCGCCATCAATCCGAGCAGCAAGCGCACCTTCTCGCCGCCTGAAAGCTTTTCAACGTTTGTATCGACTTTCTCATGGGAAAAACCCATCTGGGCGGCCGAGGCCCGTTGCTTAGAAACCGGCGTATCTTTCGGCAGGGCGCGGCGCACATGATCAAGCGCAGTGTCACCGAGGGACAATTCGTCCAGCTGGTCCTGAGAGAAATAGCCGATGCGGATGGTGCGCGGCGCGGTGCATTCGCCAGCCATTAACGGCAAGCGCTTTGCGATAGATTTGACCAGCGTCGTCTTGCCTTGTCCGTTGGTTCCGACGATGGCGATCCGGTCTTCCGGATCAACGCGAAGATCCACATCGCGCAAAATCAGGGCGTCGTCGCCATAGCCGAGATCAGCGCCTTTTAATTGCAGCATTGGCGGCGAGAGTTGATCTTTCGGCGCCGGGAAGAAAAACGGCGTCGTGCGCTCAGCGATCGGAATAGTGATGTCTTGCATCTTCTCGAGCATCTTCACGCGCGACTGGGCCTGGCGCGCCTTGGACGCTTTGGCGCGGAAGCGATCAACAAAAGCCTGAAGATGCGCTTTGTCAGCATCCTGTTTCGTGCGCTGGCTTTCCAATTGCGCCAGTTTGGCGGCGCGTAGTTGCAACCAGGCGTCATAACCGCCAGGGCAGATCGAGAGTTGGCGATGCTCAAGCGCCATCGTGTGCGTGACGCAGCGGTTCAGCAGGGCGCGGTCGTGAGAGACAATGAGCACCGTATAGGGATATTTTTTCAAATACCCTTCGAGCCATGTTGCGCCTTCAAGGTCGAGATAGTTGGTTGGCTCATCGAGCAGCAACACGTCTGGCTGTGAAAACAAGACACCCGCGAGGGCGGCGCGCATGCGCCAGCCGCCGGAAAACTCCCGGGTGGCGCGTGTCAGGTCTGCATTGGAAAAGCCCAGCCCCATCAGCACTTCAGCCGCGCGCGCTTCAGCCGACCAGGCGTCAATGTCAATCAGGCGGGTGTGGATGTCAGCGATGCGCATGGGGTCTTGCGCCGTGTCGGCCTCGGTCATCAGGGCATGGCGTTCCGTGTCGGCAGCGAGCACCACGTCGAGAATAGTGTCATCGGTGGCCGCCACTTCCTGCGCCACCCAGCCCATCTTGGCTCGCGGATTCAAGCGGATAGCGCTATCAGCCGACGGATTGGCTGCGTCCTCACGGATCAGGCGCAGCAGGGTCGATTTCCCTGTGCCGTTGCGGCCGACAAGGCCCACCTTCCAGCCGGCGGAGATCTGGGCCGACGCGCCTTCAAATAACGGGCGTGCTTCAACACGGTAATCAAGGTTGTTTATCTGTAACATGGGCGGGTGTGTAGCGAAGAACCCAGCAAAGGCAAGAGGCAACGAGACGGCGACGCCACCATTGCAGAGCTTCGATATCCGTTGCCACCGCAAAGGACGGAATGATGATCGGCGGAAAACAATGGGCAAAAGCGCCCCATTTCGGATCTTCGCACGATTTTATCGAACGACGGTTTTTGTCCCGAGATCGGCCGATCG
>JAJFFW010000092.1 GCA_021776435.1 Parvularculaceae bacterium
CAATTCGTTATGATAGTTTTTTTAAAGGGATTCAATTTCCAGAAGATTGTCACTTTTCCCATTGAGATATTTTCCCAACACGTTTTGACATGCGCCCTTTACTCGGGTCATGCGGTGGGAAAGAGTTCAAGTTTGACATTACCGGCGGAAGAGCCCTCATTTCACAAAGGCCCATTGATTTCAGTTCAGAATCGGTGACTCTGCGCGCCATCCCATTTTATGGACAGTGAACGTTGCCGTGCGTCCGTCATGAAACTGCACGGTTGCCTCGATTTTAAAAAGTTGCGCAGTAAAACGACCAGCCGTGCCATTATTGTCTCGTACAGACATGGGATCTGATATCGGGATCGCGCGCCAATTCATTTCAGCACTGCCCATATTTTCCACGCCCTGATCGATCGACAGTGGGTTGATGGTTTCAATAATAGCTAAAGCACTTTGAATTACAGTAAGGGAGGTTTCTGCGCGTTGGACAGCCATGGACGTACGGGTGAGTTGACCTTGGAGGATGAGCAGCGGTAAGAAGGCGGTGGCGACCAGTGCTACAGCCGCCAACGCTTCAATAATCGAAAAACCTTTTTGTGCTCGTTTGCCTGTCATTATTCATACGTCAAAACGTGTGACGTCTTTTCACTCCGCAATGCGTTAGAACTTCCTGGGACGCAAGGTAACCGTATTGTCAGCGTTAAGCGTTTTATCGATGTCTCTGGAAAACTTTTCCGCCAGAAAGCGTTTGTCATCCTGTCCGCGCAGCACATAAGCGGTAATCAGAAGCACAAGTTCAGTACGGTCAATGGCCGTATCATGGACTGAAAACGCCTGACCGATGAACGGGATGTCTTTCAGGAACGGAATACCGCGTTCAGAGCGAGAGACATTATCTTGAATAAGGCCGCCGATGACAGCTGTTGAGCCATCTTCCAGAGAAAGATGAGTGGTGACGTTGGTATTGCTGAAGGAGGGGCTTTGAACTGGTCCGCCGCTCGGAAGTGTCGCTGAGACTTCCTGGGTGATATTGAGGTCTATCCTGTTATTGCTAAAAACAATGGGTTCGATCTGTAATATAATACCGGTGGCGCGGTATTCGACAGATGAGATAACATCGAGATTGCTCCCCCCACCGAAAGAACCGGTGGGCAAGCGTTGGGAAGAAAGGATAGGCACCTCTGTGCCGACTTGCACTTGTGCGGAAGATCCGGATCTGGCGACGAGGCGCGGTGTCGAAAGAATATCCACTTGCTTGTTTTCAGCAAAAGCATTCAGTTTAACATTTGCATTGCCAGGAAAAATTGAAAAATCCAGACCGCCGCCGCCGAGTCCCAGTCCAGTGCTGGACACAGATCCAAGAAGATCGCCACCTAAACGTTGAACAGACCACTCCACTCCATTGCGTATCGTATCAGTCAGAGTGATTTGCGCGATCATGACTTCGATCATGACTTCTGGTGTTGGCTGGTCGAGCGATTCCAGCAAAGGTTGAATGCGCTCATACTCGCTGGCCGAGCCG
This sequence comes from Parvularculaceae bacterium, assembly GCA_021776435.1. Taxonomy (GTDB): domain Bacteria; phylum Pseudomonadota; class Alphaproteobacteria; order Caulobacterales; family Parvularculaceae. The sequence goes on from JAJFFW010000092.1 coordinate 1,508, forward strand.
GAAAAAATCAACCGATTACCATATGGGTCGACGACCAAACCGCCTGGTCCGGGACCGTTGCCAGCTCCTTGTTGTCCGGTTGTCTGATTAGCTCCTACTGGCGCGGTTCCACTATAGCCACCTCCAGCCTGTGAAGGCGAAGCCGACAATACCTGATTGACCGTGTTGGACAACCCTACGGCATCCAGATTTCTTACATTGTATACAAACAATTGATCTGAGGTCCCTTCCTTTGCAGGGCGGTCAAGTTGACTGATCCAATAATTGACGCGCGCGCGCGCTTTCGTTGTTCGGGAAAAAATAAGTAAATCATTTGAATATTCTACAGAAAGGAGCAAAACGGGCTTGGGCGCTGTCTCTGTCTCGCTCGTCTGCCAACCTTCAGCACTGAGGATACGTGACAGCTCTCGCGATAATGTGCGAACGCTCCAGTAAACCGGCGTGTACCGTTGAACCTGAGTGCCCGCATATTGTAACTCATCCATTTCAAAGATGATCGAGAGCGCCGCATTGACCTCCTCGGGGAGCCCACTCAGGATGACATAATTTGAATCCCTATCTGGTTCCATTCGGAGGTTCTCGTTACGCGATCCAAATGCCTGTCGCAGGATTGTAGACATATCTTCCGCGCTTATTGCGTTTAATTCGACGAATTGAACAACCGGCCTCAAACCTGATGGTGTACTCGCCCGGGCTCGTGATCGAACAAAGCGCGGTATTCGGGACTTAAGTGCGCTATCTTCAACAATCTGAAAAACACCTTCGTCGGGAACGACGCGAACGCCGTAATCTTTAAGGGCCGTCGTAACGAGATCGAAAAAAACCCGTGCGCTCATCGTGCCTGACGAGCGCAGTTGCACTATATCTGTATTGGCGGCGACTCCGGGACCGGTCACATATGGCGTTGATAACATTTGACCAAATACCAAATCAATGAAATTGGGCAAGGGAAGGGGCGGTACAACGGCGTCTACTGTTGTGACGCCAAATTCGGGCGCCGTCTGAGTGCCGTCGATATCAGCCACTCCATCCTGGGTCGATAAAGATGGAATGACTGTACTGCTGGATGGGATGGTTTTTGCCGCGTTGCTTTCTTCACTCTGGGGTGGTGTGCCGAATGCGCCGTCGATAGCCTCCCGAACATCGTTGCGCACAATTTCAGTGCGGTTGTTCTCCGTGCTGTGGTCCCTCATCGGCTTGGATATGGCGCATGAAATGAGCGGAATTGTAATCGTAAGGAGAAGTGCACTTCTTCCAAGAGAGTGAATGGTCGTCTTTGAATTCCAATGCATATCTGATCTCATTTCGTTTACGATACCGTTTAGGTACGGAGCAATAAGGTATTTCTAAATCTCAGAATTCGTGTTTTGGAAAAGGATGATTTGGTGTTCAGTCCCGTTTTTTTCCAGTATGACTTTATCCAAACTAGCGCCCACAATAGTCCATTGACCTTCAACCGTGTCGCCAATACGTGCGGAAAGAATAACGCCAGTTTCAAGTTGCAGACCAACTGTCAGGTTGTCATCCAATATTGATACGCTGATCACTTTCGGCATCGATTTTGGGGCGCCGTTTTCCGTATCACCTGAGTCATCGACTGTTTCTAACCCGACACGGTCACCCGGAAAATGGCCGGTAGCGATAAGTCTTTTTGCAGTTTCATTTAAGTCAGCTTGTTCTGGCTTTAACGGGGGAAACCATTTTTCGTCAGTACGTTGACTGCCACCTCTAAGGGAACCGAAGTCAATCAAGCCGGCAGCGATGCCTATGACAATCGCAACGACACTCAGATATGCGAGCTTTCTGATCATTCTTCGGAACCTGCTCTCGACCCTCCCTGCGGCGTTACCGTCACGTCTATCGGTGCGGCTCCGCTCAATTCGAAAGCCGCCATACCATCTTCATTAAGCGTTAATGATAACTCGTCGGTAAACATCCTGGGCGAAAGTTCTTCGATGCTTCCAAAAAAATGAGCAAATTGCTTTGCTGAAGACGCCCGGCCAATGACGCGATACCTTAAACCCCGCGTTTTGACGATTTTGACCGGATTAGGGTCAACCTCAATCTGGATGGCTGTGATTCCCATCTCGCGGCCGATTTGAGCGAGTCGGGATTGTATTCCAGCGGCGATAATGCCTGGAGTTGTCCCGCGCCATTGCTCTTCTTGCCATAAAGTGAGGGCTTGAGCAGTTAAGCCTGACCTTTCCCGCCAAGTCGACAGGTCAATGGTTTGATTGGCCCCGCCATATTGCCGCTGAGCGATTTGTCGTTCAGTAATGGTTGAAAGTGCGGCATCGTTCAGGCGTGATGTAAGGTCGGCCCCGAGCAACGCCAGAATCAAAACCACGCCATAACGCGCGCGAATGCTCAATGTTTTTGCTAATGCATTCAGATGAGTTAACAAAATTCGCCTCTAAATACCCTTTATGAGGGCTCCCTTTGCAGTGCAGGCGTATTGGCGCGGATGACTAAACCCCGACCATTACCTTGAACTTCTAGATAAACGTCATTCAACAAGTCATATTTTTCGAGTCGCTGAACCAGATCGGTCTGATCAATTTCCTGCTTGGGTGTGGCCAAAGCCTCAAATTCATCATTGAAAATCGCGATGCGCTTTACGGTAGCATCACTTGTCGACAATTCTTGCAGAAAAGCTTCGATGATAGCTGCCGCATTTGCGGGAGGTTCAGCGTCTGCAATTTTGACTATCTCAGCCAAAGCCGCCACTGCTTTGCGTCGCTCCGTCAGTGCAGGCCGGTTACTTTGAAGATTCTCATGATAGGCAGCCTCTATATTTGCCGTTTGAACAGTGTTCACGATAATTCGTGTGGCTTGAAAGGAGCTGATGGAGAGAAAGGCGATGGACATTAGAATTGCTAATGTCGCCGGACTGAAAGACCGATAGAGATTCTCCGGGTCTTTGTCTAAAGGCGACATATTCTGGCGCCATGGAACTAAAACAGCATGCCGGCAGCGGAGGGTTTCAGGTGTAGTGCTTTGACGAGCGCTGCGAAGGAAGAAAACCCAGTCTTGCTCAGAAGGCTCTTCGGGCCACCAACGGCTGGCCTGCAAGGCGCTATCGTTCCAGATCTGAGCTTCAACTCCGTCAAGACATTTTACAAGTCTGACGCCGTCTTTCATCGGCATGCGAGCAAGTGTTTCTGGGATGCTGTTGGGCTGGAAAAGTGCGTCATCACTTCTCTTTGACAAAGTGCCGTCCCATGACCAGATCACGCCTTTATTGGGATCGCTTTTGTCGAGCACAATCCGTGTTCGTAAATTTTCATACGGTGATTTTTGTGATGCATGTAATTTTGCCGCTCTACGGGCTTTCGATCCACTACCCGTCAATTTGATTCGATCAAATGATACTCTCGAGCGCGGAATGATGACCACAGGAATCCCTGCGCCCCCGCCAATCCGTCGCAAGTCGCCGTTCTTGCCCTGAGTCAAAAACCGTGCACTAAAATACTTCAGGAAACTCATTTAACTCCTCCGCATTATTCGGTCTTGGGTTGAGTAGTTTATGATCCGAGACCCAGTACCGAGTGAACGGTTGCGCGGCGCCGATCGCAGTACGATCGATTTCGACAATGCGTTGATAGATTAATCCATTTTGGTTAAACTTAAATGTAAACCGTCCCCGTTTAGAGGGCGTGGTGCTTATCGATACAAAATCGCTGAAAGGATCAGTTTTCTCGTAAGCCTCGAAGGTCAACCTGAATTTCGGCTCCATATAAGCGCGATTAAGTTTTACCGAGGCGGGGTTGAATGACGCCCATGCTTCGAGGGCACGCCAGTCTGATGAGGTCACCTTTTCGGCGTATCCGATGACGGACGTCAATTCTTCCATGGCGCGGATTGGAGAATCTGTGGGCGCCGGCATGCGGTTGAGACGATAGTCTGAACGTTCGGCGCCGCGAAACCGCCTGATAAAATCGTTATCCTGATAATCGGCGAGTCGCGCTGACATCTCCTGACTTTCGTCTTTGGACCAACCTAGCGTTTCAAAAAGGATTTGGGTGACCTCCGGGCTCTCATATAAGAGAGATACGAAGGCAGAGCCGTCTTGATAGCTGACGCTTACCGGACCAGTTGATTGCCTCGATACTCTTTCGGCGCCGTTTGCCGACCAAATGAATTGTTCATCTAATTGATCGAAGGTTGCATCGCCGAAGAGAATCTCATCTTCGTCTAGCGATTGCCCGACATTAAGACCGCGGGGTGTTTGTTGGCCGGTGAGGTAAGTAAATAATGTCTCCTGCTCAGCTGAAAAAAGCGCCTGTGACGCCCCAGCGTTCTCTTGAAGAGCGCTCATCAATCCCGCTGAAGTGCTGACAGCACGAAACGTCTCAACTGCGATAAGAGCCAATCCGGCGATGAGGATCAGGACGATCAGCAGGACCGCCCCTTCCTGGTGCGTACCTGCAGTTACTGGCTTCATTGAGGTTTTCATCACTCCCCCGAATCCCGTAAATCCTGCTCACGAAATGGAAGTCCCGGAGTCGAGGCGATTGTGGCCACCCAGACGGCTTTTGGCGTTGTGAGCCGAATTGCTAACGGCAATTGCGGTGTCGCCAGAAATGCTGCGTCGTTAAATGGGCCCGGTTCCGGTGTTTCTGCGGGCGGCCAAGAAGGGCGCCACACCAGGTCAGCGCCGAGATAACTAAAGGCGCTGCTGTCGCCGGGAAATTTTTCCATGACCCACTGCGTCTTCTTGGTTTTATACTGCAGGGCCTGATCGCCTCCGATATGTTCGAGCCGGTATTCGAATTGAGTCAATATCGGGACAGAGTTTGACAAGCCTGTTCTTGTCAGCCCCATAAAGCCTGATGGGTCACCGTGAAATACTTCCTCAGGACGTTCTTTCCACGAAGCGGTTAGACCGCTAATGCTTTGTTGAAACTGACTAATTTTCAATGTGTGACGAATGGCGCTTTCTGTTGCATTATATGTGCGCGACGATAGTCGCATCCACCCCTGAACCGATTGAAAAAAGACAAGTATCACAATCGAACTGATAGCAAGTGCAACGATCATTTCAATAAAGCTAAAGCCTCGCTCCGATTCGAAGTTCGTGCGTGAGGGGAGTTTTTTTTTAATGTGCAACTGAAACCTCACAACCTATTGGTATTTTTTGTTGGTCAAATGCATCCATGAGATCTGATTTACCCGCATTTTTACGCCTTCGGACTAGCGTGATATAAAGCAAGAATTGTGCAATCAATGTTTGCCTGGTAAAGTTTGGGAGGTAAAAGCGCAAAAAAAACAAATCGTTACCCGTTTAAAGCATATGTGCTCAGAGGGAGATTGTGGTTAACTCAATAACTTACATCACTTTTCGGTACAATTTTCTAAAAAATATTGATTTAAACATTGCAAAACTGTAAAGTTTTCAGCATGGGAAATATAGGGGAGGGGGAGAGATTAGCATTCAGACTGTTACACGATCAACATGTTGTCCAACAAGTATGTTGCCAACATATGCGTACAAGAAAGTCGAGCAGTCGCGCTACTGAAAATACACTAGTAATATAGTGAAAGGCAGAATGCTTTTCTGTCCTGTCTGAACTAGGAATTTCCCGTTTCGCGAAACCTAGTAAAAAGAGAGGACTTTATTTATGCGTATCAAATATCTACTCGGGGCAGTTTGCGCCGCCAGCCTTATGGCGGGCGTCGCGAACGCTGGCGAGACCAAGATTAGGGTCATTAATGTCAACACCGGCGCCCCAGACGAAATGGACAAAAACGACCCGCCAGGCCCACCAAATACGCTGAACGTGGATATGCTCGGCACACGCGCCACCGTTGAGGGCAGTTCCCTTCAGGGTGGGGTCACGCAGATCATAACGCCACACCGGGATATTCGTGCAGACAAGCCGATGGAGGCGCATTGGGAGATCGAAGTTTTCGAAGTTACCGGAACTCCAACCTTCACTGGCCCATTGCTCGTCAAGATTGAATTGCTCGGGGACGCGAAGCCGGCTTGGAAGAAAGACCTGTCTTTTAACAAAATTGTGCGCCCGGGCAGTGATGGAATTTTCTCCTTCTCTGCTGAGCCTGCTCCTGATTTAGGACCGGGACAGCCTGCGCCCGCTTTGCTCTTCGAAGGTGAGACTACGGCCGAGTTTGTATTGGAAGCCGCAACTGGCGGCGAGAACGCACTGGGCTTC
>JAJFFW010000093.1 GCA_021776435.1 Parvularculaceae bacterium
CAACGTCAGATAGGCGAAGGATGTGGTCGCAAACGGCGTGATGTTTTCCGCAATCGTCAGCGGCCGCAGCAATCCGTCATAGGTGGTTGTGGTTCCCGCCGTGGGCGCGGGGCTGGCGGATGGGAAAGAGACAAAGGTCTCCTGGCCGAGCGCATTATACCCCATCGCGACGTAGATCGAGCCGCCGCCGCCAGACAGCGCCTGTTGTTGAACCTGCGTCGGACGCGACAGCCCGTCGTAAGAGGTGACGGTTTGCACCGATCCTTGCACGGCGGTCTGGGTGAAGGCGCCGCCAAGCCCTGCATAGGTGATGGTTGTGTCGGCGAATGGCGCCGGCCGGTCGACAACGGTCAGCCAGCCCATGGTGTTGTGACTGAAATTGGTGATGACGCCGCGCGCGTCGGTCGCGCTGGTCACCCAGCCATTGTCATCGACGGTGCGAAGGAGGGAAAGCCCGTCCTTGCGGATCACCTGTTGCGGTTGGCCGCGCTTATAAGTGTTAAAGCTGGTGCGCCGCGCCAGTGCGTCGTCGACCCAGGCGAGCGCGCCTTGCTGGCCCGATGCGGTGTGATAGCCGAAAGTGCGCCAATTGGCGCCGAAGCGTTTGTGCTGCGTTACGCGCCCGAGCGTATCATAGACAAATTCGTCAAACAGCTTGCCGTTCCTCGTCACGCTCGCCGGCAGGCCGAGCACCCATTTCGTGGTGTTGTGCGCATAGACCCGATCGGTGACCCGCACCGCGGCGCTCATATTACTCCATTGCTCGACCTTGGTCGGATTGCCGTAACTGTAGGAGGGGGAGATTTGATCGGTGTTGTAGGTCAGCCGCGTCGTGTAAATATCCGTATTGCGGGTGATGGTCGTCGTTGCGCGGTGACGGGGTTTGGTCAACTTGGCTTCGTTTTCATTTTGCAGCCAGGTGGTCCCGACCGCCGCCTCGATTGTGTATGTGTGGTCGGACCGCTCAAGGACGGTCGACGAACCGGCGCTCGCGAAGGTTTCTTCTTTGATCAGAAGACCCTCAAGATCGCCCCAACGGCGGTTGTAGTGAGCGACCGTCTTACGCCCGAGCGGGTCAATGATCTGCGTCCATTTGGTGTCCGGCAGTCCGCCCGATGTATCAAACGCGCCCGTATCGCCGGAATAGCTGTAGGTCCATGTGGCTGCTGGATAGCCGGGCCCCGACAGGGTTTTCGAAACGACTGACATCGTCTCGAAGTAAGGTGTCTTCGGCTGGGAAACGTGACTGCAATTGACGCCCCTCGAATTCGCTTTACCGGCTGGATAATACGTGCGGCCATGGCGTGTTTCAGACAACTCGAAACTGCCGGTCGCGCCATTTGGGTGAGTCAGGGTAGGTGTGACATTGATAGTGGTGCAATCGCCCTCGCCGGGATCTTGATCCATCGACAGCATACTGAACGACCAGAACCGCCCATCCGGCAGCGTAACCTTATCAAGATAGGATCTGCCACCCGATAAAATATAAGCGTATTGCCAAACCCGCCCATTGGCGGTGACCGTATTGATCAATTTTGACGCGCCGACATACTGAACCGTGATCAAGCGGCCGTCATTTGCCGCAATCTGGGTCAACCGGGCCGTGGAATCATAAGTGTAATTGACCCAATTGCCATTAACGTCGGTCACCTTGGTCGCCAGTAAAATCGCGTGGGCGCGAATAAAATCCGATCCGCCTTTCGAGATTCCGTCGCGGAAAATTAAGCGATCGAAACGATATTCATCGCCATTTGGAGCGATGGCGATGAAGCCTTCGCCGCCGCCATTTCCCGAGCCGATGCTTGAAATGCATTCAACCGCCCAGTTATCCGTCGTGTTCTTGACGGTTCCCGCACGCCATTGATTGCCCAAAGCGCCATGAATGACCGGTTTCGATCCCTGACCAGGGATCTCCAAATTGAGACCGTTGGAATATTCGTAATCTTCGATAAATCCGTCTGGATCAAAGAAGCCTGTAACATTAACCGGTCCGGGCCCGATCGGTAATGTACAACGATTGGTAAGCCATGTCGGCTGCGGGGGATTGCCATTATTCCAAGGCCGAGCGACAATCGTTGAAATGCGCGGCGTATCAAGTTGCCAATCACCAAAGTCTACGTCGACGCCCGTTGTATATTTTCTGTCCTGCTCGCGCCGGCGCCGGATCGCAACTTCAAGGCCCGAGTTGCCGGGTAAGGCAATGTCCACGTGTTCGAATGAAAGAGAACCCGAATTCGGATCGATTTGATCTCCAAGCAGCCCAACACCGTCGGTTTGTAATCTTTCATCGACGCCCTGACGTTCCAAATCCTCTACATTGATGGTCACCGGATCTGCGCCGCCCCCGCCGGGATCGCCAAAGCCAAATTCTTGCGTTTGGACGGGCTCCGAGGGGATCTCTGCCGGAGGATCTTCTTTTGTGTCGGGTTGCGCAGGTTTCTCTGTATCCGCAGATTCACTTTTACCGCTGGCGGGCTGTTGCGCCTCAGCGCCGGCCCATGCCGTCGGCGAAAAAAAGACGAAAGACATTGCGGCCGCTGCAAATGCAGCGATTGAGAATTTCGACGGCATCACAGCGCCCCTCTTCGGATTTTTTTAAAAAATAAGGACCAGACGCAACTGTTGGAATTATTCCGTTTGATGAAATCTCTTTACTAAAGTCAAGTAATTATTTTAAAATAAATTGACTATCTGAATCTAGAGCAATTCTACACCATCGGCATAAACTCGCAGCCATTCTGTTCAGACCTCGCAACAACTTTTCGGCCCATTCCCGCTGTTGAAGGTGACAGTTGTAATGTCCATTAATCTGCTAAATGGCGATTCCAAAACGTTCGCCGTGCTGCTCACACGCGCCGACGCCGCCTTTGCGGGCCGCGCTTATGCGGCCTATGGCGGCATCTATGTCGCCGCGTCTCTTGTCTGGCTTTGGATTGTCGAACGCACCCAGCCTGACCGCTGGGACCTCATCGGCGCAACCGTGGTCCTCATTGGCGCCGCCATCATCTATTTCGGACCGCGAACCGCCTGACGCGCATCCCCAAATACGGGAAACTTATCTGACACCTTCCGGGCCTGCGTAGACTGGGCGGATGACGACGTTTTTGCATCCGCCTTCGGCCTTCCCTCCCGTCATTCCGGGGCCGCGCACAAGCGCGGAACCCGGAACCCATTCCGCTATCGCCGGCGCGAGGCCGATGCGCCGGAGGCATGGATCCCGGATCGGCCACGCCGTCCGGGATGACAGAACGGTGGTAGAATGCGTCCGTTCCCTCAACGTTCGAAAATGGGCACGATGGACCCTTTGCCGCTGTAGGCTTTGGAATCAGCCATTGCAGCGATTTTCGTTTTGGCCGGAAGGAGACAAAATGGACCCTTTCACCGCGTGAAGACGTCCCACAGGATCGCGAGCGCGGCGAGACCGGCATAAGCGCCGAACAGCTTCGACAGAAGGTCTCCATTTACCCTGTGGGCAAGCCTGGCGCCGAGCGGCGCTGCAAATGCCGTCATCGCCGACATCGCAGCAAATGCCGGCAGGTTTACAAAGCCCAGCGATCCCGGCGGCAATCCGACCTGCCCCATCCCGGCGATGACAAAACCGGTCGCGCCGGGGATCGCCACCGCCATGCCGAAGCCCGATGCAGTCGCAATCGCCTGATGGATCGAGCGCCCCGACCAGGTCATGACGATAACGCCAACCGCGCCGCCGCCGAGCCCCATCAGGCTCGAAAATAATCCGGTTCCGAGCCCGATCGGAATATGTACGCGTTTTTTTGTGAGGTCATACGGAGACGCGGCGCCCGATCGTTTCTTTCCGAACAACCGGTGATAAGCGATATAAAACGCTCCGCCCGCAAATACGGCTGACAACAATTCCGGGGAAACTGCTTCAGCGGCAAAGCCGCTCATGACCGCGCCTGCCGCAATCCACGGCGCCCAGGCGCGAAGGAGTTTCACATCCACATGACCCGCCGCATGATGGGTCATCAACGCGCGTAAGGACGTGATGATGATCACGGCAAGCGACGTCCCAATGGCGGTTTTCAGGCTTCCTCCCTCGTCAACCCCGATGGAATGAAAAACGGCATACAATGCCGGCACAGTGACGATGCCGCCTCCAATGCCAAATAACCCACCAGCAAACCCTGCCGCGCCGCCTGCAACCAACACCGCTGCGAACAACACTCCGTATTCGGATACAAGCTCAATCAACATTGTTCAGGACACCACCGCACGGGTAATGCACATATGCTGGAGCGCTCGGTCAAGAACATCTGGGCCACCCTGCGGGCCCTCTTCAGAAAGAAAACGACGCCAGGCTCGCGCCCCCGGCTCGGCATGATAAAGTCCTAACATGTGGCGCAATACCGAATGCGTTCTAACGCTCTTTGCCGTTACTTCTTTCAAATACACTGACATCGCCGCCACGGCAGCTTCACGCGATGGCGTCTCGCTGGTCTCTCCAAAGAGCTGTCTGTCGGTCTCAGCAAGAATATAAGGTCGATCATAGGCCGCCCGCCCAAGCATCACACCATCAAAATCAGAAATCAGGTTTTGGGCGGCATCGATGGATTCTATACCGCCATTGAGAACAATCGTCAGGTCTGGCCTCGCGCATTTAAGACGGCGCACGAGATGATAATCTAGCGGCGGAATCGTTCGGTTATCCTTGGGAGAGAGGCCTTGTAGCCAAGCTTTGCGCGCGTGAACAATGAACACATCGCACCCCGTACCGCCGACGGCCTCAACAAACTGAAAAAGACTCTCCTCCGGATCCTGATCATCGACTCCTATGCGACACTTTATGGTGACAGGGATATCCACGGCTTCGCGTATAGCCGTCATACACTCAGCAGCAAGCGCCGGAGTTTTCATTAATATGGCGCCAAACGCACCCGACTGAACCCGGTCTGAGGGACAACCCGCATTGAGGTTGATCTCATCATACCCAAATTCCGCCCCTATTTTCGCCGCAGCAGCCAGTCTATCAGGCGCAGATCCTCCAAGTTGGAGCGCCACGGGATGTTCAATCGGATTGTAGCCAAGGAGGCAATCTGTATCGCCACGCAAAATCGCTTCAGCCGTCA
>JAJFFW010000094.1 GCA_021776435.1 Parvularculaceae bacterium
CTATCCGCTCTCGACCTACATTCTAAAACCCGCCTTGCCTGTCGCAAGCGCCAGATCCCGTGCGTAAAGTCGATTTCATTTTAGGGCTGCACAAACAGCAAAGATCATGGATCCGTCAGCGAGCAGTGAAATTCTTTGCAAAATGAGCGACCCGAGACATAGGTAACGTTTTGTACCGGACACATGGGTAACACTTTTTGGCTTTTGGCTGGAGGTGTTGATGCCGTGGAAGCGGAGGTCTATCGTCCGTCACTAAAGCAATATGGCGGCCTGCCGGAGATCGGCTATCCGTTCCATGATCGCGATATTTTGGTCACGTCTTGCGGGCGCATCTGCATGCACCGCAAGAAAATCAATATCTCAACAGTCCTCGCCGGTCAGCGCCTTGGAATCAAAGAGGTCGAGGACGGCATTTGGCTGACCAGCTTCATGCATTATGATCTTGGCTATATCGACCTGGAGCAGAAAACCTTGCAACCTATCGACAATCCGTTCGGCGCGAGATTGTCACCTATGCCTTAGGGACAATCTGTTACCCATGTCTCCGGGCCGGACCCCCAAAATTGCTGGCGGATGGAGTGGGATTCGAACCCACGAGACGGTTCCCCGCCTACACGCTTTCCAAGCGTGCGCCATCGACCACTCGGCCACCCATCCAATTGGGCCGGGACTATAACGGTGAAAGACTCCCGCGCAAGACCGAAACCATGCGGAAAATCACGGGTTGGCGCCCGGGGTTTGCAGCGCGCCTTTTGAGGGGTATTCTGGGCGAAGGGGCAGTTATGGTTGCGTTACAACAGAAGGGGACCCGAAATGGCGGCGTTTCGATTTATCGCGTGGATATTGGTTGCAATCGCAGTTGCATTATTGGGCGCTGACGGTGTCACATCACTGGAATCCTGTGTCACATCACCAGATGGCTGCGAGCCAACCATCCGAACAACGGCTGAGATTTTCTTCCTTTTCGGGATCGACGGCATAGCCTTTGCTGAACAGACGCCGAACGGCGTCTCACAGGCGCTATCGACAGTGATGAGCCTGCCCTTATGGGCGGTCGTGGGGCTGATCGGGGTCGTCCTCACGCTGGTCTTCCGGCCGATGGACTAAAACCGCCGGCCGGCATATTTCATCCGGAACTGGCGCATTTCCGGAAAAGTGTGGAGCGGTTTTCCGATTAGAAATGCGCCAGATTCAAATAGTTGGGCGTTTTCGAACGGCGAACCGCGAACCACTTCGCCTCGAAAACGCCGTGGCGATGCGCTCAGGCGCCGTGTTCTTGCGCGCGGATCGTCTGCAGCTTCTTACGATAGCGACTTTGGACGACATTGACGCCCACCAGCACGAAGATGACGAAATAGAATGTCGTCTTCGACATCGGCGTCACCTCGTAAGAAAAGAGATGAATGCGCGCGAGGTGCCCCCCCTCCGACACCAGCAAGATACCAACGATGAACAGGACAAACAGGCCAAGCACTTCATACATGCGATTCTTTTTTAGAAACGCCGCCACGTGGTCCGCGACCAGGATCATCAAAATACCACCAATAATGATCGACGCCGCCATCAACGGCAGAACCTCAGTCAACGCGATTGCTGAGAGAAGGGAGTCGAACGAAAAAATCAGGTTCATCGAAACGATCCATACCAACGCCCAAAGGACGGAGCGCTTTCTGGAGTGTTCAACGCCTCCAATATCCTCAACGGCGAGGAAATGCATGATTTCGGCGGTTGCCGTATAAAGGATAAACACGCCGCCCAACAGGGTGATCGTCGCATGAATGTTAAACTCCCCGACGAATAAACCAGCGAGATCTACGGACACGAATGGCGCCTGGAAGGCGTTGATTGCGCCGACTACGACAAAAAGAAGAATTAATCGAAAAACGATTGCGAGTGAAATGCCGATGCGGCGCACAAACTGCTGACGGTCTGGCGCCACCCGCTGCGCCTCGATCGAAATATAAAGAAGATTATCAAATCCAAGCACAGCCTGTAGCAAGACGAGCATCGCCAGCGTGAACAGGTTTTCGAGCGAAAACAGCATATCCATTATCATCCCCTTTATCGTGTCTGCCTGACAGGTGCAGAAAACACTTAATTGCAGACACCGCGCAAGCCATTGAGAGAACCGGACCGGAAATTTTTATGGCGCTTGCGTCCAGTTGCACGCCCGGAGCGATGAACTGAGTTTCGTAAACAAGCATTCGACGAAACGTTTTTCGGATGCGGCGAATCGGTGGGCGCACCCCTTCACTTTCACGCGCAAGTCCATAAATCATGGTTTCAACATCGGAAGGAAAGACCCATGAACAAGCTGATTACCATACTGATGAGCATCACCGTGATTGTGGCCGTAATCGCTCCCGCCGCCTACACATATGCCGCTCTCGTTTAGGATGAAGAAACGATGCGAGCAAAGCCCTAGATATTCACCAAGAAGAGAGCAATCGGCAAAGCGTGCATATACATGCGGCTTAGATTGCTTTCACCTCACACCGTCAGATCTATCTCGCGTCACGTAAACCGGAATCACTGTTTTTCAAGCCTTCGAGCCGCAGCAAGTAAGTCGGCTTCGGTATCAACCCCGGGAGCAGCGCGATCGACAATCGCAACTGCAATCTTCTCACCCATCCCCAATATACGTAACTGTTCAAGACGTTCTATGCGTTCTCGCGAGGTTTCCGGTGTATTTGCAAACCGCAAAAGCGCGTCCCGGAAGAAACCATAAATCCCAATATGCAAATTATAGCTTTGAGGGTCTACGATGCGCCCATGCGCATCTCTTTCGCATGGTGGTAAGTCGCGCGTAAAGTTTGCCGCATAAGCCGAACGGCCTTCATCTATCCACTCACCAAGTTCCACCTTCACCGCAGCCGTATCTTCTGGCGAGCCGCTGCCCTGTTTAGCTTCAGCAGGAAAAGGACAGGCAAGTGTAGAGGCATAAGGCGCAGCGCTTTCGTGAAGAGCGATTAATCGTTCAATATGGCCTGGGTCGATCTCCGGTTCGTCTCCTTGCAAATTAACCAAGAGATCGGCGTCGATACCACTCGCGATCTCCGCAACTCGCTCTGTCCCCGTGCGATGAGATGAACGGGTCATTCGGACTTCACCACCGAATTGGCGCACTGCAGATTCGATCCTATCATCATCCGTCGCGATGATAATTCTGTCCACACCCTTTACTTTCATGGCTTGTTCATATGTGTGCTGGACAAGGGTTTGACCAGCAATTAATCGCAAGGGTTTACCGGGCAATCTCGTTGAAGCATAACGCGCGGGAATGACAATCGCTGTTTTCACGTGATGGGCCTTTTCGCGTAAAAGCTTGTCACAAAGGCAACGACTGAAAATCCCAAAAGAGCGCCGCTCGCATTGGCAAGCGCATCATAGAGTTCTGGCGTCCGCACGCCGCCAAGCGCCTGCGCCCCTTCAAGGACGGCGCCGTAAACCCCAAGCCCGAAGGGCGTCAGCCAGAATCGTTGAAAGAGAGTGATCTTCGCAAACGCAGCCGAGCCGCCAAGAGCACCGTATCCTGCGAGGTGCGCCACCTTATCCGCAAATTCTTCATCACCGAACAGTAAGGTAGACAACCAACGCGCCAGAGCCAATCCGGGTTCAGCCTCATCAGGGTTCGGCGTCAATGTTAAATAAGTAACCGCAATAAAGAGAACAACAAACCCTGCGCGCGCGAAATGCAGTGTGTTCATCCTCCAGCGCCCTCAGCTTTGACGGCCAGTTTATGTTCCCAGTCAATAGCGGAACGTAAAATGAAATCGATGTCATCATAACGAGGCCGCCAATCGAGCACCGCCCGGATAGCAGCATTATCGGCAATCAATTGTGGGGGATCTCCAGCCCTGCGCGGCGCTATTTCATAAGGCAGCGCAGCGCCGGAAACCCTCTCAACCGCATCAATGACTTCACGCACCGAATACCCTCGCCCATAACCGCAGTTAAGTGTTGCGGAAGCGCCACCGTCTCGAAGCCATTTCAACGCAGACAAATGCGCATCGGCAAGGTCGCTGACATGTACGTAGTCACGAATAGCCGTCCCGTCAGGAGTAGCATAATCTGATCCGTATACAAACAACTTTTCTTTGCGAGAACCGACCGCAATCTGGGCGGCGACTTTAATCAGATGGGCGGGTTTACCAATCTCTCCTGCGCGCACTTCCGGATCAGCCCCCGCTACATTAAAATAACGCAGTGTCATGTAAGAAAAGCCTTGCGCGAGGGCGGCATCGGTCAGAATACGCTCACTCATGGCCATTGAAGCGCCATAAGGGGAAATTGATAGGATGGGTGCGCTTTCCGAAATCGGGACCCTGTCTGGACGTCCATAGACCGCTGCTGTGGATGAGAAAATGAACCGTTCCAATCCGCACCCAACACAGGCTTCAAGAAGCGCGAGCGTCTTGAGGGTGTTATTTCGATAATAAACGAGTGGGTGCGCCATCGACTCCGGCACCAGAGTAGATCCGGCAAAATGGATCACATCCCGAACACCATATTCGTCAAAGATGCGCGTTATCGTCTTCTGGTCGCCAACATCGGCTTTGATAAATGGTATTCCGTCAGGAACGAGCCAACGCTCGCCCACGGACAGATCGTCAAGAGCGAGGATTTCCTCGCCTGCCGCCTGCAATGCAAGCAACATATGAGCACCAATATAGCCGGCAGCGCCGGTCACAAGTACGCTCACTAGCCGTCACCTCGCAATTCAATAGCCGACCGGTCATCGGATCGATAAACTCTTATTACCTTGCTTTTGATAAAAGCGGTACCGACTCAACGTAGCATCCTGAATTTGTTATAATGGACGCATCTCCAGGCTAATTATTAACATGATATCGAAACTGTTTTCGCCAAAAAAGCCCCAAGCCGCCGCCCCAGAAGGTGCGCGCCTTTATGCAATTGGCGATATTCACGGGCGTTTGGACTTGCTCGATGCGTTAATGTCGAAAATTAACGAAGACGCAGAAGATATGCTCGACAGCCGGCTCATATTTTTGGGCGATTACGTGGACCGCGGCCCGGAAAGCCGAGCTGTCGTTGACCGCCTCCTCGAACTGAAGAAAACGCGACCAGGGACGATCTTTCTCAAAGGAAATCACGAAGCGACATTGCTTAAATTCCTTTCTCAGCCTGAAGTCACTGATGATTGGCTCTATTGGGGTGGAGACGAGACCCTTAAAAGTTACGACATTGGCCGTATTACCACGCGAACGGCGCGAGATTTATCGAGAGAATTCGCAGAAAACCTGCCCGCTTCCCACCTTGAGTTTTTCCAAGGATTGGAATTGGTCCGCGAAATTGGTGATTACTTATTCGTCCATGCGGGGATAGCGCCTGGGATCTCGATGGAAGAACAGTCAGAAGACGATCTTTTATGGATACGAGGTCGTTTTCATGACATGCCTGCCGAGGAGCGTCCGGAACATGTGGTCGTCCATGGCCATCACCCCGTTAAAAATCCACACGACTCTGGTTGGCGCATCAACGTCGATACAGGCGCGGTGTGGAGCGGAAAACTTACCGCCGTTGTGTTAGAGGGAAAATCGCGACGGTTTTTATCGACCTGAACCAACCGCCTTGTCGCCGTCTTCAGCAATGACACGCAAACCGCCCGCCGCATGTAAGATCGCGTGCAATGTTTCAACACCGCCTGGGCCATCTCCACCTGCTAACGCCTTGCCGAATTCAGCGACGTAATTCGACGATGTCACGATATGAGGGGCTGGCGTTGCAAAGATCAGTTTTCCGCCAATAAAAATTGTCTCTCGCCAGCGCTCAAGCATCTCTCTCTTCAATCGCGCCGGCGCCAGAAGATAGTCAGGCTCAGCCGCACGGCAATCAGTCTCGGAAATAATCAGCGGACCGTCACCACCCAGACGTTCGCCAATCCGTGCCGGTCCACGATCGACAGCGGCGCCAATCGCATGCGTTGCAGCAGGCCCCGCCCAGGCAAGCAGAGATTCCGCTTGAATATCGGCGCCCAGGAGATGGATACGCTCACCACGATCAGCAATTTCATTTAAAAGACGGACAAAACCGTCGCGTGCTTCATTGGCTCTATGCTCGAACGCTTGATACGGTTGTAGAGCACGCATGGCGAGGGCGTTCTCTTCATCCCAGAGACGTGCAAGTCGTTCATACCAAGGATCAAAATCATAAGCGTTTGATTCAACGTGCGTCATAAACAGACGTATCGAGCCACCTTCCTTATCAGTAAGTGTGCCGCGAAATATTTTCAGTCCAGCATCCCTAACCAATTTCTCAAGAACAGCGAGCGAATAAACCCCCGTAACGCCATGATGCAACGATTCAACTGAATTTCTGGTCAGTGTCATAGGCGCGTAAAGCGTCTCGAGCGCTAGAACGCCGTCTTCGACCAGCAATGACTTGGCGCGCAATAAAAATGCGAGCGGCTCTTCAATTTCCTCAAGCACAGAAACGGCCGTAATCAGATCAAATTTTTCTTTTCCAAGCGCTTGGTCGACTTCGACCGAAGGGAAAACCGCTTTCACAGTCTGCGCCCAATCTCCGATTTCGTCTGACACACCATCTGGATCCACCCCAACCCTCTCAACCCAACGTGGGTAAAACGACAGCAATGTCCCGTCGTTACAACCAATATCGAGAGCGCGACAATCGCGACCGGAGATCAATTCGAGAGCCTCCGTCGCGACAGCGCGTAAATGGTTCCGTGTTGAACGATGACGAGCAGAAGGCTCGACGCCATATTCTCGTGAAGGTGATGGCGCTACAGACTGCAGGAATCCGCAAGCCGAAGCATCCCGTGACGGATCACAAAATACATAATCTACGGATGAACGTTTCGAGCGATTCCAGAGAGGATTTCGACCTTCGCTGAGGTCAAGAGAGAAAGCCGCCGTCAACGCCTTCGATCCACACGCCCGGCAATGAGAGATTTTTTTCACGCGGTTAGTTCCTTCGCTCGACAATCCTGACAAGCGACGGTGTCAATCTATGGTAAATTCCGCGTAAATTTTTGAGAACCGTTTTCGAAACGCTTCGCTTACAGACATTAACAAAGTGTTGATCATGGCTAAATGCGATTAGGGCGACTGACGCATATTGCTCAGGTTTATACTGGTCTCAGCATTTAACGCGAAAGCCGTCGCACACTTTTCGCTCGGAGCTCTAGTTAAATGCATAAATGAGTAACGCGACGCCAGTCACAAGCAATGTCAGCATGGTTAGCAACGTTCCCACCATTCGGCCCTGACCCCAAATACCAACACCAAGCCCCAAAAGATGCCCAATACGAGCGAAAAAGAATATGGCTCCGAGTCCGTGAATAAACAAAAGGGGCGCACCGAGCATAGCAAGAATAAAAAGGCCTAAAAGAGCCGCCGGTGCATATTCCGTATAATTGCCATGGGTACGGATCGCATTTTGTAACTCTAGCACGCCGCCATCCCCTAGATTTATCTTGTGCTTCGTGCGCGCCTCACCAACCCGGTAGCTGATATATATCAGTAGCAAGGCATGAAGACCAATCCAAAATCCCGCCGCTTGCAACGAAGTCATATCTTTCTCCCATTATTCTTGAATGTTTTATGCCGCTAGAAACGCAATGAGCTTCCGTAAGAAAGCCGTTCCCATTTTGACTTGATCAAGCGATATGAATTCATTCGGTTGGTGCGCTTGATCGATCGAACCCGGCCCGCAAATGACTGTAGAAAACCCAGCTTCCTGAAACTGACCTGCTTCGGCGGCGTAGGCAACAACCTCAGACGCGTTATAGCCTGTGAGCGCTTTTGCCAAATCAGCAGCAGGGTTTTTGTCTCCCGGAGCGAAAGCAGGCGCATTCGACATCTGAACTGTTTTGATAGAGCATTCCGGCGCCTGCAATTGAATTTCCGCCTCGATCTCTTTTGAGCAATCCAGAAATTCCTCATAGATCTCCTGAACGGAGTCACCGGGAATGATACGAAGATCCCACTCGAAATACGCTTCACCGGCCATGATATTCAGCTGGGTTCCCCCATGCGCCACATTCACCGTCATGGTTGAATAGGGCGGAGAAAAGGGCGACCCGAGATCAGCGTTTCGCGCCCGCAAGGCGCGTAAATCACTAAGTTTGGTTATCAGCCTCGCCGCTGCTTCGACCGCTGAGACACCGCGATCAGTCTGACTTGAATGGGTCGTATAGCCTGTAACTGTGGTTCGGAAGGCTGCGATCCCCTTGTGACCATCGATAACTTTCATCATCGTAGGTTCACCGACGATGACTGCGGCGGGCGCAGGTAATTTATCCCGGATCTCCGCAATCATGTGTGGCGCGCCAAGGCACCCAACTTCTTCGTCATAGGATAAGGCAAATACGATTGGGCGCTTGAGGTCCGCTGATAGCATTTCTGGCAGAAGCGAGAGTGCAATCGCTGAAAAACTTTTCATGTCGCAGGTTCCTCGACCGAAGAGCTTCCCGTCCACCTCGGTGACAGCCCATGGATCAGTGCGCCAATCTTGACCCGCTATAGGAACCACATCCGTATGCCCCGATAGAACAACACCCCCATCAACTCTCGGGCCGACAACTGCGTAAAGGTTCGCCTTTGTTTTATCTTCGTTATAGACATGATGGGGCTCAATGCCGTGATCGCGTAAAAAAGCGTCAACGTCCTCTATCAGATTGAGATTTGATCGAGACGACGTTGTATCATGCGCCACCAGACGTGCGATCCATTCCTTCTGTAAGCTGATGTCCATCAATACCGTCTCCCTCTAATTTCCTTCAGCCGTCATACGGTGGCATAGTATGGGTTTGAAGCTTAGAAAACCCTCGATCAAAAGTTTCACCCTCTCGCACGGGAGCGGAAAACCTACCTAAAGCACTTACAGGAAAAGTGGATTCCGGTTTTCAGATAGAAAATACAATAACACTCGAAGCTAGGCCCTTTTTGGGATTCGAAATAAAATGATCAAGCTCTAACCGGTGAGCGAAAAGGGCTCGAGGCCGGAAAGCCTCATGGCGCAGGGTCGCTCCGGGATGGTGCGCGGAGGGACATTCGCAACTGCCTTTGCATAGGCGCGAATGTGATCAGGCGTCGTGCCACAACACCCTCCGACAATATTCAGCATCCCACTTTCGGCCCATTCCCGCATATGAACTGTCATTTTTTCCGGCGTTTCATCATAACCGCCAAAAGCATTGGGAAGACCCGCATTGGGATAGGCCGACAGGTAACAATCCGCGATAGAGGAAAGCTCCGCCACATACGGGCGCATCAAATCCGGCCCGAGCGCGCAATTCACACCAATGGAGATCGGGTGCGCGTGGCGAACGGAATTCCAGAATGCTTCAGACGTTTGCCCCGATAGAGTCCGTCCTGATTGATCGGTGATGGTGACCGATAGCATCAAGGGGATTTCGAATCCGAGTTTATCAAATAATTCCTGCACGCCATAGATTGCCGCCTTGGCGTTTAATGTATCGAATATCGTCTCAATAAGGATTGTATCGACACCGCCTTCGATTAGCCCGGCCGCGGCAGCGCCATATGCGCTTGCGAGCGTATCGAAATCGACATTGCGTTCACCCGGATCATTGACATTGGGAGAAATTGACGCCGTTCGGTTGGTCGGCCCAATTGCGCCGGCGACAAAGCGCGGGCGACCATCGCGGGCTGCTTCATCCGCCGATCGTCTCGCAAGACGGGCGCCTTCCACATTCAGCTCATAAGCAAGCGATTCCATTTGGTAGTCGGCTTGCGCAATCGTGGTCGAAGAAAATGTGTTTGTTTCAATAATGTCCGCGCCAGCATCGAGATAGGCGCAATGCATCGCAGTGATAATTTCGGGCCGTGATAGAATCAGGAGGTCATTATTGCCTCGCAGATCGCATGGCCAGTCCGTAAAACGTTCGCCGCGAAAACCGGCTTCATCAAGCTCATAACCCTGGATGAAAGTGCCCGCAGCCCCGTCGAGGACCAGGATGCGTTGGTCCAGTCCATCTTTTAATGCGTTCAGGCGGGCCGGTCTGCCCAGGTAGGTATCAGTCATGCGTGGTCCTTTGCACATCATATAAGGATATCTTTATATGATGTGCAAGCCTTCATTCCGTCAAAGGCCGCCCTACCCTGGGCATTGACCGACAAAAGCCAGCCCGCCTGACGATTCGAGGCTATTTCGCACCGAATCAGACGCGTTTTTTACATGTCTGCGATGCGATACCTGGCGCAGTCGAAGCCTTCATTCAAATCAGCGCACAGCCGGACCACGCAGGTTTCTTGAAGTTATACATGGCGATGATGACTCCGCTCGCCGCGTTGGGGCGAGCGGAGTCATAACCATCTGAAGCAATGTCGTTATTGCTGTTGTTCTGGCGCTTTCACTTCGATCAGTTCGACATCGAAAATGAGCGCCTCGTTCGGTGCTATCGGCCCACCCGGCGTGCCGTCTTCTCCGTAGCCGATCGGTGCAGGGACAAAAAACCGAAATTTATCACCCTCACTCATCAACTGCACACCTTCTGTCCAGCCCGCTATGACCCTGTTAAGAGGAAATTCAGCTGGCTCGCCGCGTGCATAAGAAGAGTCAAATTCCGTTCCATTAATCAGCGTACCCTGATAATCAACTTTAACGGTGTCACTCTCGGTCGGTGATTTCCCGCCCTCAGGACCCTTGATCAGCACTTTATATTGCAGCCCGGAAGCCGTTGTCGAAACACCCTCTTCCTTAGCGTTGACCTCAAGAAAAGCTTCAGACTGTTGCTTGTTTCGCAACAGATCATGCACCTTCAAAAGTTCAACATCATAAATGAGCGCCCGATTAAAGCCCTCAGGATCTTCACCCTCTCCCCGAGTCAGCTCGGCGGGGATAAAAAATCTGTATCGATCCCCTTCGGTCATGAGTTTAAGGCCTTCGACCATTCCGAGCATCGCCTCGTTCAATCGGAACCGCGCCGCAGCGCCGCGTGCGCGAGATGAGTCGAACTCCACGCCGTCGATCAGCGTACCCACAAAATGAACATCGACCATATCAACAGAGTTCGGAAGGAGGCCGCCTTCGGCGCCTTCTTCAAGCACCATGTATTGCAAACCGCTTGACGTCACCTGAACACCTTCACGCTTCGCGTTTTCTTCCAGAAACGCCAGAGAGGCGGCGAGAGATTCGGCTGCAATCTTTTCTTGTTCGGCAGCCGCTGCCGCAGCCTCAGCAGCTGGATCTGGGGTCGAGGCTTTTTCTTCAGCCTTTTCCCCGCAAGCGGCGAGCGCGAGAATGGCGACGGCGGACAATAGTAAACGCATCAGGTAACTCCTCTCAATCGAACGAAACGCGGCGCGAACTTACAGGAAACCGCCCCCATGAAGATACCCCATTTTGACAGGTCAGCAGGCGATATTGGCCTAGAAACTGCCCAATTCAAAAGCGGGTAACCATATTGTTATTGAACGCATTGGACTTTGTACGGTTCCGCCTATTCACCGCGCTTAGTTGCAACAACGGCGCCGTGATATAAAAAGCGCCGGAACAGTGGGGACCTGTTTTACCGCCTCACCTGCCCACACTCGGCCTTGACCCGCTCCGTGACGTTTGCAAAGTTCCGCGCCAATAACCGGCTGTTAGGCGAACTGTTTTTGGCGTTTTCCCCGTCAGTCGGATAAACGACAGGCCTCAAGAAATGTTACGGGACGGCCTGACTATCGATCTACTAGAGGAGATGTTCCATGATGACGGCGAAAAAAGGCGATCAGATCATTATTGACTTTGTCGTGCGCACGAGCGACGGGCGCGTCGTCGGCGGAACCGAGCGCGAAGGGTCACAAACGTTGACACTCGGCGCCGGCGAGATCTTTCCGCAGGTCGATGAAGGGCTGACCGGAATGGGAGCGGGCGAGGAAAAGGCCGTTACTGTTCCCTCGGAAGCCGCTTTTGGCCCGCGTCGCGACGAACTTGTCGTGCGCATCCCGCGCGAACAATTGCCCGCAGACCCGCCGCCGAAACCAGGCATGCAGCTGTCAGCCAATGGCCAGGATGGCAAAACCATCGTGTTGACCATCACGGAAGTCAGCGAAGAGGCCGTCACCGCCGATGGCAATCATCCCCTCGCCGGCAAGGATCTGCACTTCGCGGTGACGTTGGTTGAGATTAAAAAGGCGGCTTAGAGGGGTTCCTACTTAAGGAGCGCCGTTCAGCA
>JAJFFW010000095.1 GCA_021776435.1 Parvularculaceae bacterium
CGCACATCGCTTAAAGTCGACTTAATGACTTTCACGGTGACGTTGTCAGCGAATTCCACCATGACTTCCTCGCCTTCAAGGACCTTGGTGACTTTGCCGACGATGCCGCCCGCCGTTACAACCACATCGCCGCGCCGCACATTGGAAACCATCTCCTGATGCTTTTTGCGAGACTGCTGTTGGGGACGGATCAAGAGAAAATAAAAAATTACAAAAATGAAAATCAGCGGCGCAAGCTGAATGAGCGGATTAGGCGCGGCTTGACCGGCAGCCTGAGCAAAAGCGGGCGTGATCCACATGAGACGTTTTTCTCCTTAGAGAAGCCGATACCGAGATACGCCCTTAACGACGACGCCCGGAACCATGGCTCCCGCGAAAACAAGTTGGCGGATATATAACGATCCCGCGCCCTGTTGCAATGTGTGCGACATGCCGGGAACCACCTGAAATGCCAAAGAAATTATTTGAGACCTTCCCGAGTGCTGAAGGGAGACGATGGCAGGTCTCTATTTCGCCGTCATACATGGCCGGCGCCCTGACGAGAATCATATCAACGTCAATGGTCCAGCGCCGCTTGAACAGCCCGATTTTCCCATGACAAAACCAAGCGAAATACTGGATAATACGACAGTTAGGCCTCAACAAACTTAGGCGTTAACCAGCGCGCTCTCCATCGCGAGGATGGCTTTTTTGCGGGGCGCTCCCCAGCGATAATTGTGCACCACACCGGATGATAGAATGACCCGATGGCACGGAATAAGCAGCGAGATCATATTCGCCCCCACCGCCGCACCAACGGCGCGCGACGCCCGCTCAGAACAGACATCGCGTGCAATATCGCCGTAAGTCACCAAGGCGCCATAGGGGATTCGCAAGAGCGCATCCCAGACTTTGAGCTGAAAATTCGTTCCCTGCACATGAAGCCCAAGAGGCTGATCGAGCTCTTGGCGACGCGCAAAAGCGAAAGCACGCTTGGCGAGCGGCGCAATAAAAACATCATCCTCGACAAAATGGGCCGCAGGCCAATCGCGGATCATTTCCTGTACGCCGCCGTCGAGCGGCGTCAAACCGAGAAAACTCAGCCAGCAAACGCCTTTTTCGGTAGCGCCGATTAACGTTCGTCCGAACGGGCCAAGAACACTGGCGTACCGAATAGTCTCTCCCGCGCCTTTCTTTTTGTAGGCGCCGGGCGTCATCGCTTCGGCAATCAGGAAAAGATCATGCAATCTCGATGGACCGGACAGACCGGCCGAAAGGGCCGCCCCCAAAACGCTCTCCCCCCTGCCCATAGCGCGTCTGGCCTCGCCCGCAGCCAGATATTGGAGAAACCTTTTTGGCGACACGCCCGCCCCAGCCTTAAAGCATCGCTGAAAATGCGCCGCCGACAGGCCGACATGCGCCGCCGTTTGTTCAAGACTTGGGTGTTCATCGTAATGTTCGACAAGAAAATCGATAGCCCGTGCGACAGGTCCATAATCATGGATATGCGCCTCAGAAGACCGTGAAGGACGGGGGTTGCGAGCCACTGTGTTCGATGAATGTTCAAGCATGATTCCTTGTTACTCCAGAAAACGCCCCTCAGACCACCCGATTCTTGCGGTTGAATCCTGGCCATAATTTTACGCCGCCTTAACCTTGATGCGGTGTTAATGGCTGGACTCAAGGAGACAAATGGGCGTGGAAGACCTTCAATACATCATCAGTCTGGGCTTTTCCGGCGCCGATGTTTGGCGCGGCGTCGTCATTGCTTTTTTTGCTGCGATGATCACAACCCGTCAGTCTCACGTATGGAAAATGGGTCTCATCGCATTCGCGATTGATCGCTTGATCTGGCCTATCGCAGGCATGGGAATGGCGGGCGCAGAACTGAATTCGATTTACGCATCGATCGGCGCTATGGCGCAAACCTTCTCCGATGATCTCGGTATCTATGTCGTGCGCTATCTCGGCCTTTGCCTGATGATGAGCGTTATCGTCAGCGCCCGACGCCGCATACACCATGCAAGCCCGCCCAAGACCAAGCAGGCGCCCGCTTATCCTTATTAAAACTTTCGAACTCAAGCAGGTTTCCGGAACGCCAGCACTGCGTTGAGCCCGCCAAAGGCGAACGAATTCGAGATTGCAAATTCGAGCGGTCGCGCATGCGCCTCATTCGGCGCGTAATCGAGATCGCAGTCGGGGTCAAACTCATCAAGATTGATCGTGGGCGGAATAATATTCTTTTCCAACGCGAGAATCGCCGCAACAGTCTCAACCCCGCCCGCCGCGCCAAGAAGGTGCCCATGCATTGACTTGGTTGAAGACACAATCAATCGATTTGCGCCGGCGCCGAAGACTTCGCGTATCGCCCTTGTTTCGGTTGGGTCGTTCATCAGTGTACCAGTGCCATGCGCATTAATATAAACCGCCTCCGGACGGTTTATGTTTAAGCCATCAATTGCAAGTTGCATTGCGCCCGCCGCGCCCTCAACAGCCGGATTGATCATATCCTTGCCGTCAGCATTCATGCCAAATCCGACAAGCTCTGCATGGATTGTCGCGCCACGCGCCACCGCACGGTCATACTCTTCCAGAACCAGAACCCCCGCACCCTCTCCAATCACCAGTCCTTTGCGATTTTTTGAAAATGGCCGGCACAAATCGTCGGACAAGATATGCATCGCCCGCCACGCCTCAAGGCCGCCAAAGGTCAACGCCGCCTCGCTGGCCCCGGCCAGCCCGGCGTCAGCAGCGCCGGATCGGATGAGATCGGCGCAAACGCCAATCGCGTGCGCCCCAGAGGCGCAAGCGCTTGAAATCGCGAACGCCGGTCCGCGTAACCCGTACCGGATTGCCAAATGGCTTGCCGGCGCGTTGGGGATGATCCGCAAAATCGTTAAAGGATGAGGACGCCGGCCTTTCCTCAACATGTTGAAATAGCCTTCATCCAGAGAGGATTGGCCGCCAATACCGGTGCCGATAATCGTCGCTGTGCGTGCGCCGAGCGCCTCGTCGAACTCCAGCCCTGAATCCGCGACCGCTTCATCTGCTGCCAGAACGGCGAATTTGGTGAAACGATCCGATCGAGCGACATCACGGCCGAGCCCCGCTAGACGGTCATCGATTCCTTCGACCGCTGCGATGGGCAATTCGAACGACAAGTCTTCATCCGCCGTGATCGTCCGATGGCGGATGCCGCAAACCCCATTCGACAGATTGTGCCAGAACGTGTTTTGATCCGCACCAATCGCGGAAACGACGCCCAAGCCTGTAACCGCAACGCGACGCGACATGCAGATTTCCTATACGTTCAACTATTCGGCTTTGGCGAGTTTTTTCAAAGCATCGACTAGATCGCCAACAGACGTCATCTCACCAAAAGGATTTTCATTGGCGTTAAAAGGCACTTCGATCGACAGTTTCTCTTCAACTTCGTAAATGATTTCAACGATGGAGAATGAATCAATCCCGAGATCGGCGACTGGCGTTTCACGGGTCAGCGGGGCCGTCAGGCCCACCGCATGTTCTTTAATAATGTCGAGGAGCGTTGCTTCGATATCCGCCATACGACGACCTTTCCATTGATTACGGCTCTAAGCTCAATCGCGAAAATTTTTGAACTGTAGCGGCTGCTCCAATCCCAACTCTTTCACATGCGCCATCACAGCTTGTAAATCATCTCTCTTTTTTCCCGTAACCCGCAGTTCATCGCCCTGGATCGCTGTCTGCACCTTGAATTTGCCGTCTTTGACCGACTTGATGATCTTGCGCGCCAGATCGCGGTCAATCCCTTCGCGCAGTTTCACCAACTGGCGTACGGATTGACCGGCGGATGGTTCCTCTTTCTGGTAATCAAGAGAGCCGGGTTCGATACCGCGTTTTTGCATCTGCCCCTGCAATATCTCATGCATCTGGCGTAACTTCATATCGTCATCGGCATGGATCGTGATGACGTCTTCTTTGATCTCAATCGTCGATTTCGACCCTTTGAAGTCATAACGGGTTGTGATCTCGCGGACCACGTTTTGCACGGCGTTGTCCGCTTCGG
Source organism: Parvularculaceae bacterium (assembly GCA_021776435.1). Classification (GTDB taxonomy): domain Bacteria; phylum Pseudomonadota; class Alphaproteobacteria; order Caulobacterales; family Parvularculaceae. Next base: position 4,028 of record JAJFFW010000095.1, read on the forward strand.
CGCGATCGACCTCGGAAACGATATCAAAAGAAGGCATGGAATCCCCCGTATTTTCTGCGGCGTATTTTACATGTCTTTAGCCTGTAATCCGCCACAGAGGAAAGTCGTTTGAGCGGATAAAAATGGCAACCGCCAGCTCGACCCGCTGATTCCGTTATTCTTATCATGAATTCCAGTCGTGATCCGTCTCATCATCAGCGCGACACCATCACCGAACAGGGCAAACTTTACTGCGTTGAATTCGAAACCACTTCCGCCGCCACATAAGCTTCACTAAAGACCTTGGGCATTCGTTTTGGACGCCCGGTCGCCATGTCAATGGTGATGAAATGAGTCTGACCACGGAAGATAGGTTTTGCATCAGCGCGGCGGCGCATTTCAAACCCGCGCGTTAAACGCAACCGGCCATCATTGGCGCCAATCCAGGTGGCGACTTCAATCTCGTCGCCTTCAAAGGCGGGCGCGGCGTAATCGAATTCGTGGCGCCATACGACAAATCCCGCGCCGATTCGCTTGAATTCCTCAAACGGAAAGCCAAGCGCTGCAGAATGCGCCCACGCGACCTCTAGCGCCCATCCAATATAGCGCAAATTGTTAACGTGCCCGAAGCCGTCAATATCGCTCGCGGCGACAAGCCGGCGCACAATGAACGGATCGATAACGGGCCAGTCAGAGGTCGTGCAAGCCGTGGAAGGTTTTTCGAGTACAAGCGCCATCACTGTTCCTTTCTCGCTCTGACCTTAAAGACTCAACGCCAATCCGTTTAATCAAGAATCGGTTACAGTGATAAAAAGATCCCATGATCGCCGTCCCTAAACGCGCCTCAGGCTAGCGCCATTCCGGTTTCAACTGAATCAGGAATAGCGCTAGAGTCTTTTTTGCGCGTTTCCTTAATCGGAAAACCGCGAACCACTTTTCCTCGGAAACGCTCTAGGTGTGAACCTTCAGCACCACTCAGACGCCAACGACGACGATCAGGAAATCGAGCACGATGGCGGTCCATTCCTGCTTGCGAAAATGCGCGATGACGCGGCGCAGGATCATTGATTAGCGTCCAGTTGTTCTGCGATTTTTCGAATGGGCTCGACGTACGCGCGCAACGACACAAGCATGGAATCTAATATCGCGACATGCTGGGCCAAATCCATTTCCAAGTCTGTGTAAGATTGCAGCGCGGCGATACCCTGAGTAATTTGGGCGGGCTCAATTTCGAGCGTACAATATTCGGGCAGAGAAAGCAGCACCAGGCCGTTCTCTCCAAATTCATAAATATCCCCGCATTGCGTGCGGATGGCGTCTTGTATTTGATGGGGCATGTGGCGACGTAGTTCGTCCCGGAAAGGTTTTGCTTCCTTTTGCGTAATTGTCGACGTTTGCAGGTTCACATGAAGAATCGCAAGCTGAGTGCGTAATTCAACATCAGGGATGGCGTTGGCGATGCCAACGGAGAGCAGTTCATCATAAGTGGTGCGGTGCGGCTCGTAATTCCATCGCTGCGTTGCTTGATAAGCATCGATTAGAAAATCAACACCCAAAGGCTGATCAGAATTATCAAGGGCCGCAAGAGCCGCCACGGCGTGCCGTTTTGTTTTCCCGTAATACTCAATGCGTTTGAGGCGCGTTTCATTTTCTGCAGCAAGGTCAGCGCTGAGTCGGGCGTAATAGGTTTTGCTGGTTGCGCGCGCCGTGCGGTCGTCATTCCATGTGTTGACTTGCAGTCCAACAAAAACGCCAACGACGACGATCAGGAAGTCGAGGAAAATCGCGGTCCATTCCTGTTTGCGGAAATGTGCGATGACGCGGCGCAGGATCATTGCTGCCGCTCCTCAAGTTCGTTCCCAAGCGCGTCGCCGAGCTCGTCCTTGAGCGACGTCAACCGCTCAATGTGGTTTGCCATGTTTCGCCGGATAAGGCTGGCGTAGAATTCTGTCTGTGCAAGCATATTGTAAAATTCCGGATTCGCCGCAAGCTGCCCGAAATCATAAGTCAGCTTCACCGGGCCGTTCAGTTTATGGTCGTACTCGACCGGCGCGAACTTTTTATCTACATGTTCGCGATAGCGGCGGATGCGTTCTGTGAGCGTATCGGTCTGGGCGGCGCGGTATTTAAAGTTAGCCTCTGCCTGCGCGAGTATGTTGCGTAGTTCAAGATCGCGGATGACGGCCATTTTGCCGGTGGAACGGAGCTCCTCAATGGTCGTCAATCGCATCGTGATGGTGTTGTGATACCCGAAATAAATGAGACCCGCGTCAAAGTCGGTCCGCTGATCTTCCGCCAGTTCCCCGCTTTCAAGAATATTGAGGACCAGTTTTTGAGTGCGGGCGCGCTCTTCATCCCATGCTAATCCTGACTTATTGTCTTCGATGGAAAGAGCCACATCGTCATAGAGGCGTTGCAGATATTGTTTTTCAAGGCGCTTATCGGTCTGCGCCTCATTCCAGTTGTTCACCTGAAGGCCGAGAAAGACGCCGAGCACAACGATCATGGTTTCGACAAAGACCGTGAACCATTCCTGCTTGCGAAAATGCGCGATGACGCGGCGGAGGATCATGTTTTGTCTCTCATCTGACATGGTATCGTTTTTTGAAAAGTACATTACACGTAAATGGTGTCACCCCCACACCTGTCATTACCGGGCTTGTCCCGGTAATCCAGCCCAAGGTCTAGTTTACCCTGGATTGCCCGAACAAGTCGGGCAATGACAGACCGGTGTTTCCAGTATGAC
>JAJFFW010000096.1 GCA_021776435.1 Parvularculaceae bacterium
GGCCGGACGCCACTTTGCGGACAATGCGAATGCGTAAATCTTCCGAAATAGCCATGATCAATCCTCCTCAAAGAATCGAATCACAGTTCGGAAAATTGGAAAACCCTATTTTGATTCACTCAATCTCGGAAACGCTCTAGACGAACACACCTTCCCCCTCACCCTAACCCTCTCCCCCAAGGGGGAGAGGGGACTTCCCACGTAGCAATGGAGGGTCTCAATTGCGCAAATCGGTATAAGCTGCGCCGTCAGGGAGCGAGGCGTTGATCAAACTTTATCATTGTGAAGGCGCGCGATCGCTGCGTGCGGTGTGGGCGCTTGAGGAAATGGGTCTCGATTACGAGCTCGTAAAAATGCCGTTTCCGCCGCGCGTCTTTCAAAAAGACTATAAAGCTGTCAACCCACTGGGCACGGTGCCGGCGCTGATCGACGGCGACGCTATGCTGACGGAAAGCGCTGGCATCTGCCATTATCTCGGTGAAAAATACGGCCCGACACCGCTTGCCGTTTCGAGCGATGAGGCGGACTTCGCCGCCTATATCAATTGGCTGTATCGCTCGGATGCGACGTTGACTTTTCCGCAAACGCTTGTGCTGCGCTATAGCCAGTTTGAGCCAGAAGAGCGTCGCCAGCCTCAGGTCGTTGAGGATTATCGCAAATGGTTTCTGGCGCGATGGCGTTCGGTCGAAGACGGGCTGGCAAACCGTGACTATCTTTGTGCTGATCGCTTCACCATGGCGGATATTTCTGTCAGCTTTGCCCTCTTCCTCGCCAAAGCCTTAGGGATCGATGAAGCCTTCACACCGAATGCCGCCAAATGGTGGGACCGCATTACCGCGCGGGAAGCGTATAAGAGGGCTGTCGCGTTGTAAGCCAATGTCTCCATCCGCGCATCCCCGCGCAAGCGGGGATCCAGTGCAGAATCAACCATGGATCCCCGCTTGCGCGGGGATGCACGGGGAGGGGGTGATGCGAGCAAGTATTTTTCTTGCATCCTTGCAACCAACTCCGCTCATCCCCAACAGCATCGCGTGATGGACGCGGGGTCCGGACATGCCGTACTCTTTTACCGACACTGTTTTGTAGACGGGCCGAAGGCGGCGCCGAAAGAAGAGTGCGAAAGACCCTGAATTATGACGAAATTTGAATCCCAAGTTGATGTCAGGTCCGAAGATTTCGTCAGGAATCGATTGGACCACTTGGCGCTGATTGATGAATTCCGAGGGCTGGAACAAAAAATCGTCGAAACGTCGGCGCGGTCAAAACCGAAATTTGACAAGCGCGGGCAGATTTTACCGCGTGAGCGCCTCGCGCTCGTATTGGATCGCGGCGCCCCATTTCTCGAGCTCTCCACGCTGTGCGGCTATCAAATGCACGATGACGATGGCGACGCGAATATCTTCGGCGGCGGCATTTCAGGCATCGGGTTTATCGCCGGTGTACGCTGCCTGATCTCGGCGAGTGACTCTGGCATTAAGGGCGGCGCGGCGACGCCGATGGGGGTTCATAAAGCCCTGCGCGCCCAGGCGATCGCCCTGAAGAACAAGCTGCCTTACGTCCAACTGATTGAGAGCGCTGGCGCCAATCTCTTCCGCCAGGCCGAGATGTTCGTGGCTGGCGGCGAGAGTTTCGCGAACCTCGCCAGACTGTCTGCGGCGGGATGCCCGGTGATCGCTGTGGTGCACGGGTCATCAACCGCCGGCGGCGCCTATCAAACAGGCTTGTCGGATTATGTGGTCGCGGTCAGGGGACGGTCGAAAATCTTTCTTGCCGGGCCACCGCTCTTGAAAGCCGCGACTGGTGAAATCGCCACGGATGAAGAGCTTGGCGGGGCGGAGATGCATTATCACGTCTCAGGCACAGCAGAATATATGGCCGAGAATGACGCCGATGGGATTCGCATTGCCCGTGAGATTGTCGCCAAGCTTGGCTGGAACAAAAACAACCCACAGAGTGAGACGCGCTACGTTGAACCCAATTACGATACGCAAGAACTTCTCGGCGTCGTGCCCGTCGATTATCGCCAGCCTTATGATTCTCGAGAAGTGATTGCGCGCCTCGTCGACGGCTCCGACATGCTGGGCTTCAAGGACGGCTACGGCGCCGCGACGGTCTGCACCCACGCCGCGATCGCCGGACATGAAGTCGGGATCATCTCGAACAACGGCCCCATTGATGCAGACGGCGCATCGAAAGCAGCGCAATTTATTCAGCTCTGCTGTCAGTCCGACAGACCAGTGATTTTCCTGCAAAACACAACCGGCTATATGGTTGGGACGGACGCAGAACAACGCGGCATCATTAAACATGGATCTAAGATGATTCAGGCGGTCACCAACATGACCGTGCCAAAGTTGACACTGCATATCGGCGCCTCGTTCGGGGCGGGCAATTACGGCATGTGCGGGCGCGCCTTCGACCCGCGGTTCATTTTCGCCTGGCCGAACAACCGCATCTCGGTGATGGGCGGCGAACAGGCCGCCAAAACAATGCGTATCGTTGCAGAAGGCGCAGCCGCGCGGAGAGGAGAGGAGCCCAATACGGCTTTCCTCGACGGCATGGCCAAGACCATAACCGATCAATATGACGCGGAATCGAAAGCGCTCTACGCGACGGCGCGTTTGTGGGATGACGGGCTGATCGACCCGCGCGACAGCCGTAAAGTGCTGGCGTTTTGTCTCGATACGATCCGCGAAGCCGAAGCGCGCCCCTTGCGGCCGAACATTTTCGGCGTGGGGAGGATGTGATGGATCAAAAGCATCCACGTAACTCCCTCTCCCCCTTGGGGGAGAGGGCTGGGGTGAGGGGGTAAGAAGTGAAGGTGTGGGACGCTTCGGTTGCCCGAGCGAAATCACTGCGGCGTAAAGCAAATCCGCCGGAGCAGACCGCATGGAAAGCGTTGCGAAAGTTGCGTTCGCGGGGATACCCGGTGCGACGACAGCATCCAATTGGGCCGTATATTGTTGATTTTACAATTGTCGCCGCCAAGCTGGTAATTGAAATTGACGGAACAATTCATCGTCTCGAAGAAGTACAAATGCGTGACAACGAGCGCGAGAAAAATCTGAATGAAATGGGCTGGAACGTTATCCGATTTTCCGGCGATGAAGCGTTTCACGAAGACTATCTGTTAAACGCAGTTTTGGAACATGTTGGAGAATAACCGATGCGTTGCGTTCTGTTCAAATCACCCCCAGCCCCTCTCCCTGAAGGGAGAGGGGAGAAGCGCAAGTTGCGTCCGAATGTGTTTGGCGTGGGGAGGATGTGATGGCGGATAATCTATTTCGGCTCCGGTCCCATCTTCCGCTCATCCCGGCGCCCCTCGAGACGCCGCCTCCGCGCCGGAGGCGCGAATCGTTTGCTTGCGCGCCTTCGCGCGCGGGCGGCTCCTCGGGATGAAGAGCCGGGACCCAGAGCGGAGTCAGAACTGGGCCCCGGCTTTCGTGTTTTGTGCCGGGGTGAGCGGGGATTAGCGCAATGTATGTAACGACCAGCAAGCCCTTCTGGGTTTACATGCTTGCGAGCAAGCGCAATGGCACGCTTTACATCGGATCGACCGACGATCTTGCAAAAAGGGTCTGGGAGCATAAGAACGAAACCATCAAAGGATTTACGGCGAAATATGGAGTGAAAACCCTTGTTTGGTATGAAGCGCATGAAACACGTGAAAGCGCCTTTCTCCGTGAACGGCGTATGAAAGAATGGAAGCGGGCATGGAAGATAAAGCTGATCGAAGAGGTGAACCCAGAATGGAACGATTTGTACGAGAGATTGAACCCACAACCGCCCATCCCGGAATGAGGAGGAAGTTATGGATCGCACATCTCTATCCATTCTCCGCTTATCCCGGCGCCCCTCGAGACGCCGCCTCCGCGCCGGAGGCGCGAATCGTTTGCTTGCGCGCCTTCGCGCGCGGGCGGCTCCTCGGGATGAAGAGCCGGGAACCAGCGCGGAGTCAGAACTGGGCCCCGGCTTTCGCCGGGGTGAGCGGGGTGATGGTTCGGGTCGACAATTTCGGCGTGGGGAGGATCTGATGAAAAAATGGAAACTTTGGTTGCTTGGGTATGCGACTATGTTTCTCGCTGGGGTGCTAGCTTTCGTTATTATGACCATCTTAGACGGCGGCTATTGGACTTTTGCCCCGCTAATCCTCTGGTTTGTTCTGATGCAAATTTTTGTCGTTCCTAAAATACTAAGGAATGGAAATAGAAAATGAAACTCACCCCCGAACACGAACAGATCCGCACAACTTTAAAACGATTTATAGATGCGGAGATCAATCCCTATGTCGATGAATGGGAAGAAGCGGAGATATTCCCCGCACACCAGGTCTTCAAAGGACTCGGAGATCTGGGTCTGCTCGGTGTCACCAAGCCGGTTGAATATGGCGGTATGGGACTCGACTGGTCTTATGGCGCCGTCATTGCGGAAACCCTTGGTCATATTAACTGCGGATCGATCCCAATGGCGATTGGGGTGCAAACAGACATGGCGACGCCAGCTCTCGCCCGCTTCGGGTCGGACGCGGCGAAGGAAGACTTCCTCAAACCCTCGATCTCGGGAGATTATGTCGCCTGTCTTGGCGTCTCCGAAACCGGGGCGGGGTCCGATGTCGCTTCAATCAAGACATCGGCTAAAAAAGACGGTGATGATTATGTGATCAATGGCGGCAAAATGTGGACCACCAGCGGCACACAAGCCGACTGGATGTGCCTGCTCGCCAACACGTCCGATGATCCTGCGCACCGGAACAA
>JAJFFW010000097.1 GCA_021776435.1 Parvularculaceae bacterium
GCGCCGGACGGCCTGTCGCAATTGATCATTGGCGGGCGCGAGGCCGGCGAGCAATTGGTCGATGACGCGCGCGTGCCGTTGATCTCGGCGACCGGATCGTGCCGGATGGGCCGCGCGGTCGGTCCGCGTGTAGCCGCGCGCTTCGGGCGCTCACTGCTTGAGCTTGGCGGCAATAACGCGGCGCTCATCGCGCCTTCGGCCGATCTCGATCTCGCGGTCAGGGCGATTTGTTTTTCCGCCGCCGGCACCGCCGGCCAGCGCTGCACCAGCCTGCGCCGGCTGTTCGTTCATGAGGATGTTTATGGCAATCTCGTTGCGCGCCTCAAAAAGGTCTATGCGAGCTTAACGGTCGGCGATCCGCTGGCGGCGGAAACCCTTGTCGGACCGCTGATCGACCGCGCCGCATTCGAGGCGATGCACTACGCGCTCGACCGCGCCAAAGCCCAGGGAGGGCGCATCCTTGGCGGCGAGCATGTCGGCAAAACGGGCTATTATGTGCGCCCCGCCATTGTCGAAGTCGGTGCTCAGGAAGGCATTGTGCTGGAGGAAACCTTCGCTCCTATCCTCTATGTGATGCGCTATAGTGATTTTGATGACGCCATTGCCCTTCAAAATGCTGTCGCACAGGGCCTCTCCTCCTGTATATTTACGCGCGACGTGCTAGAGGCCGAACAATTCTTGTCGGCGTTGGGTTCCGATTGTGGAATCGCAAATGTCAATATCGGCCCCTCTGGCGCCGAGATCGGCGGCGCCTTTGGCGGCGAGAAAGACACCGGCGGCGGGCGCGAAAGCGGCTCCGACGCCTGGAAGGCCTATATGCGCCGTCAGACCCAGACGGTAAATTATTCGAGCGCGCTGCCATTGGCGCAGGGAGTGAAGTTTGATGTCTAACGACGCCTACGGAAAAAACGAATTCGCCAGTAATGAAAGCCTCAAGGCCCGGCGCGATCTGGCGTTGCCAATCGGGCTTCCTTCTAAGTCCGGCATATATGCAGCGCGTGCTGAAGGCGCAGAACTGTGGGATGTCGAGGGCAAACGCTATATCGACTTTATCGGCGGCATCGGCGTTTTGAATGTCGGCCACCGCCACCCGAAAGTCGTCGAGGCGATCAAGGGGCAGGTCGACAGCTTCCTCCACACTTGTTTCGGCATCGCCCAATATGAAAACTACGTGGAGCTCGCCGAACGGCTGAACACACTCGCGCCGGGCTCGACGCCGAAAAAGACCGCGCTCTTTAACGCCGGCGCCGAAGCGGTAGAGAATGCGGTCAAATTCTCGCGCCGGATCACCGGGCGGCCGGGCGTCATCGCTTTTGAAGGGGCGTTTCACGGCCGCACCCTGCTGACGACGACGCTCACCGGCAAGTCGAAGCCCTATAAAATTGGCTTCGGCCCGCTCGTCCCGGCGATCTTCCACGCGCCCTATCCCGACGCTTATCACGGCGTCAGCATGGAGAGCTGCCTTGCCGGTCTTGATCTCATTTTTAAGGCGCAGATCCCGGTCGAAGAAATCGCCGCGATGATCATCGAGCCGGTCCAGGGCGAGGGCGGTTTCAACCCCGCGCCGCCGGAATTCCTGCGGGCCTTGCGCAAGATCTGCGACGACAACGGCATTTTGCTGATTGCCGACGAGATCCAGTCAGGGATGGGCCGGACCGGCAAGATGTTCGCCTTCGAGCATGCCGGGGTCGAGCCCGATTTTCTCTGCATCGCCAAATCGATCGCCGCCGGCCTGCCTTTGTCGGCGCTGACCGGCAAGGCCGAGCTGATGGACAAGATCGCGCCGGGCGGCATGGGCTCGACCTATGGCGGCAATCCGGTCGCCTGCGCGGCGGCGCTCGCGGTTCTCGATGTGATCGAGGAAGAAGGCCTGCTGGAGCGCGCCGAGGTGATCGGCGCGAGGATCGAAGCGCGCTGGCGCGACCTTCAGGCCGGCGTCGCCAAAGGCGTCTTCGGCGATGTGCGCCGGGCCGGGGCGATGGCAGCGGTCGAACTTGTCAAGGACGGCGACGCCGGCGCACCGAACGGCGAGATGGCCGGGAAGATCCTCGCCGAAGCGCGCGATCGCGGGCTGATCATGACGACGGCGGGGGCCAATGCCCAATGCCTGCGCTCTCTTGTCCCACTCGTGATTACGGATGAGCTGCTCGATGAAGGTCTCGACATTTTCGCCGCCGCCACTGAGGCTGCATTAGAAAGTTAAGCTTGGAAGTTGTGGCGAAGGCGCCACATTTGTTATAAAATCCGCGTTTGATACGCGAAACGACTGTGTCATGGGTGTGATTCTATTGACGTTGACGGCGGATTGCGGCTTTCATCCAGTTCTAATGCGCCTGCAAGAGCGCGGGGGCACTTTCGGGAAACACCCGAAGAAAAATGAAGGGTTCGGCAGCGCGGTTGACGCAGCGTCGGACCTTTCTTTTCATTCGCCGCCCTTCTTTTGACCGGCAGAAGTGTTTTTGCTGACTTCGTGAATAACCGAAGCACAGATTTTCTCAGTGTGTCGCGCAAGGGCGCCAAGCAAAGAGGTTGGAATGGCGCCGCATTCAACCGTGCGAACCCAGTAAACCATGGCGAAATGCGTGGGTCGAGTTTTGGTTAAAGGGTTAGCCCCGAATTCACGTCAAAGCACGTAGTGCAGGGGCGAGGCGGCGTACATCCGCGGCACTGTTGTAAAGCGCGGGAGTAATGCGTACGCAGTCGCCTGCGGTCGGGCCCGTACGCCTCACAGAAAAGAGGCCGTGTTCTTCCGCGAGTTCGCGTACAATGGCGTTATTGTCTTCGGTCGTCGTTCGATTTTTCAGGCGGAACGAGGTGAGTGCGGCGACCATTGAGGGATCATCCGGCGTCAAAATATCGATGCCTGGGATCTTGCGCGCCTCATGAACCCATAAATTTCGAAGATATCGCAATCGGGCTTCTTTAGCCTGTGCGCCAATGGCTTCATGAAAATCAATTGCAGCGGGAATTGATAGATGGGCGGCAAAATTTAACGTCCCCAAATGGGCGCGTGCATGGATGTCGTCATCGTCGCCGGGTTCATTCATGAATCGGTCGATATGGCGGATACGATCTTTACGGATGTAAATGAGACCGCATCCGATCGGCGCCCCGATCCATTTATGGAGGTTAAAGCCGATGAAGTCGACGCCAAGGCCGAGGAGATCGAAATCGATTTGCCCCAGCGCGTGCGCTGAATCGAGAATGACATCGGCTCCGTGTGATTTGGCGAGCGTTGCGATCTCTTTCACCGGGTGAATAAGGCCGGTTAGATTATTCACATGGGTGACAAGCGTCATTTTTAAATTGGGATGTTCGGCGAAGGCGCGCGCGTAAGCGTCGATAATGTTTTCGCGTGTTGCAGGTTCGGGCAGGGTGATTTTAATCACCTCCACGCCGCGCCGTTCCGCCAGCCAGTCCATCGCCGATTTCATGGCGCTGTAATCGAGATCCGCGTAGAGAATGGCGTCACCAGGTTTCAGCGTGTTGTAACCGCCGATGAGTAGCTGCAGGGCTTCGCTTGCGCCGCGTGTCAGCAATAATTCATCAGCAGAGACGCCAAGAAATGCGGAGAGTCGGGCGTAGACACTTTTCAAATCGTCAGAGAGTGCGCCGCGTGCGTAATAGGTATTCTCTCGATTAACGCGCTCTGTATGTCGTCTATATGCGTGCATGACCGGCGCGGCCATAATACCCCAATAGCCGTTTTCAATATTTGTAATGGCGTCAGTGACGGAATAAAAAGCGGCGATCCGCGCCCAATAGTCTTCATTCTCAGCCAAAGCTTTTAATGATGTTTTGGGCCGCGATGGGAATTTCGGTAAGTCAGTTGCACGCGCAGTCGTTGCTAATCCGGCGCCAGCCGCCAATCCGAGAAATGATCTGCGCGATGGGCTTAGCGTAACAGTCATACGAACCCTAACGTGTTTATTTCTTCCAGATGCTCCCGCGACGCAGAGCATCCGCGACTTTACCAGTGCGCTTCCCTTTGGTCGGGTGATGCTCCCAAAAGCTATCGTCGAAAGCAGGGGATTCTTCGTTATAGATCACACCCAACGCCACGGGAAAATCATCCTGAGGCATCGTCAAAAGCACTTGCGCGAGCGTCGCATTGGTTTGGTCATGGCGCAGCACGTCCGCTTCAGACACACCGCCTTCGCCAACTGCGACAACCTCAAGCGAGAGATTTTGCGTATTGAACCGCAGACCCTTTTCGCCTTTGGCGAATAAGAGTGGCTCGCCGTGAACAACATGCAATTGATGCTCGGGAACGGCGGCTTTCTCGGTAAAGCTCTTGAAGACGTCGGCATTGTAAACGATGCAGTTTTGGTAGATCTCGACAAAGGCGGCGCCCTTATAGGCGTGGGCTGCTTTCAACGTGGTGCTTAGGTTCTTTATATCCGTGTCGACGCCGCGTGCGATGAATTTGGCGCCCGCGCCGAGCGCGAAGGCGCCTGCGCATAATGGACTATCGATTGACCCTGAAGGGCTTGTCGGTGAGCGCGTGCCGAGGCGCGATGTGGGGGAGTACTGACCTTTCGTGAGGCCATAGATTTCGTTGTTGAACAGCAAGATTTGCAGATTGACGTTACGGCGCAGAACATGAAGCAGGTGATTGCCGCCGATTGAAAGACCATCGCCGTCGCCGGTGACAACCCAGACATCGAGATCGGGATTGGCGAGCTTCAACCCCGTCGCGAAAGCCGGAGCGCGGCCATGGATCGTATGGAAACCATAAGTATTCATGTAATAGGGAAAGCGCGAAGAACAGCCGATGCCGGAGATAAAGGCTGTCTTGTCTGGATCGGCTTCGAGATCAGCAAGCGTCTTCTGCATGCATTTCAAAATAGCGTAATCGCCACATCCTGGGCACCAGCGTACCTCTTGGTCGGTGGCGAAATCTTTTGCAGTGAGGGGAGCGTTCAT
>JAJFFW010000098.1 GCA_021776435.1 Parvularculaceae bacterium
GGTGCGACGCAATATTTTTACCATTCAAACTGCGCGCGAATCCGGCGATTGCCATTCCCCGGGAATATCATAAGTTTTGCACCATTGCGGCTCGCTTCGAGTTCGTGACCAAATGAAGATGGATATGTATGGCTGACCAAGACGAGAGAAAACCTGAAGCCCCTCCGAAGAAACGGAGTGCTTTACGGCGCATCGGATCCGGGGTTGGGCGTCTTACTCGGCCAAAGCAACGGTTTCAAATGCCCAACCCTGAGAGCGGTCTCAGAGTTCTGATCGCGACCGACGCATGGAAGCCTCAACTCAATGGCGTTGTTCGTACGCTGGACACCCTGGGCGATATTCTGACCCGATTTGGAAATCAGGTGCGGTACGTCACGCCTAACGAATTTAAGTCCGTTCCGCTTCCGTCCTACTCTGAGATCCGCTTATCGCTACTGCCAAATCGAAAAGTCGCGCAGATCATTAACGAGTTTAAGCCCGACGCAGTGCACATCGCAACGGAAGGACCGATCGGGCGCGCGACCCGGCGTTTTTGCAAGCGGCGCGGTTATCCGTTCACAACCAGTTTTCATACCCGCTTTCCCGAATACGCAAATGAACGCTGGGCTGTACCAATCAATTGGGGATACGCCATTCTTAAGGATTTTCACAAAGACGGCGCTACGATGATGGTTGCAACGCGCGGTCTTGTGGAAGAGCTTGAGGAGCGCGGATTTTCGAATATGAAACTATGGGCGCGCGGTGTCGATCTTAATCAGTTTGCGCCAGGCGACCGCTCATTTCTTGATGCGCATGAGCGGCCGGTTTTTCTTTATGTCGGCCGGTTGGCCGTTGAAAAAAGTATTGAGGACTTTCTGGCTGTAGACCTTCCAGGCACGAAAGTGGTCGTTGGCGAGGGACCCCAGCGTGAAGAGCTGGAAGCAAAATATTCTGACGCCGTGTTTGTAGGGCCAAAATACGGAGATGATCTTACCAAGTTTTATCAGGCGTCAGACGTATTTGTATTTCCGTCGCGTACGGACACATTCGGGCTTGTGAATGTCGAGGCGCTTGCCTGTGGGACGCCGGTAGCGGCTTATCCGGTGCGCGGACCGTTGGAAATCCTTGATGGCGCGGCGCCTGGGTGCGGCGCGATGCATGACGACCTAAGAACGGCATGCCTGCAAGCCTTTGACAATCGCGATCCAGAACTCTGTCGTCGTCACGCCGAGAATTTCTCGTGGGAAACCGCTTCGCGCCAGTTCATCACTAATCTGGAGATCCCCGGCTTTGACGAAGAATTCTGGCTACGGTCCGCCCGCATGATCGATTAGGGGTTCCGTCTCGGATCAAAGTGTTCCGTTTTGGAGCGAACTCTAAGATTCACAGCGTCATAACGAACCATAATCGCTTGTTTTTCTATAAATGATTGTGATGGGCAGGCTTATTCGCGCGAAAAGTGAAGCTTGTCCTATCTTCATGTGAACTCGGCATGAAGCTTGCCTTGAGCCAGGTGAAAAGCGACGCGCAAATTCCCCCAATGGCGTGTCTGCACTCTAAGGAGGCAAGGTATGGTTCATCCGATAGATCTATATGTCGGCCAGCGATTGCGGCAGCGCCGGCGTCTGCTCGGCCTGACCCAACAAAAACTGGCGGATGCTGTTAATATACGCTTTCAACAGATCCAGAAATATGAAAGCGGTTCTAACCGTGTATCGGCTTCTAGGTTGTGGTCGCTTGCACGCGCCCTCAGCGTTCCGGTTTCGTATTTTTTTGAAGGTCTCTCTGCGCAAACACGTGACCGCATGGCGCAGAGCGCAGTTCACAACGATAATAGTGTTCAGGCGCCCGCCTCAGCAGATGTTTTCAATGAAAAAGAAACTATCGACCTCGTCCGGGCTTATTATAATTTGGGCGAAGGTCCGCGCCGCCGCTTGCTTGATCTCGCCAGGGCGATGTCCGGAGAGATTTGATTATGTTTTCTGGACCTTGCTTGCGTCTCAGCGTGCGGATTGTCATGATCCTCTGAGCTATGGCCGCTGATTCAGATTACATCTCAGAGTTTATTTCTTTCGCCCATGTGCTTGCTGACGCGGCGCGGTGCGAAACCTTACCGATCTTCAGAAATGCCGCTGTCGTCTCCAATAAGGCGAAAGGGTCGGATTATGACCCAGTCACCAATGCTGACCGCGAGGCTGAGCGGGTGCTGCGCAAACTCATTCAGACCCATTACCCGGAGCACGGTATTCTCGGCGAGGAATTTGGCGAGCGCGAAGGAAAGAGCCAATGGCGGTGGGTGTTAGATCCGATAGACGGCACACGGGCTTTTGTTTGCGGCGTCGCCAGCTGGGCGACGCTGATCGCTCTGGAATGTGATGGCGAACCCGTTCTTGGGCTCATTGACCAACCCTTTACGGATGAGCGTTGGGTCGGAGTGATGCGTGAGACGCGCTATAAAAGGAGCGACAATGAAGGGGGCTGCCTTACAAGCGGCGTGACGGACCTTGCCAAGGCGCGGCTGTCTACGACCGATCCGCGCCGTGCTGGCTTTTTCAATCTTGATGAAGAGCGCGCTTTTGCCCGTGTCGCCGAACGTGCGCAGATCTGCCGGTTTAGTCTCGACGCTTATGGATACGCTCTACTGGCCATGGGTGAGCTTGATCTTGTGATCGAGAGCGGTCTTCAACGACATGACTACGCGGCGTTAATTCCAGTGATCGAAGGCGCTGGGGGGGT
The DNA here is from genome assembly GCA_021776435.1 of Parvularculaceae bacterium. GTDB lineage: Bacteria > Pseudomonadota > Alphaproteobacteria > Caulobacterales > Parvularculaceae. The sequence continues at coordinate 2,716 of JAJFFW010000098.1, forward strand.
GATCACCAATTGGCGCGGCGAAGTTGCTGGAACCGATACGCGTGGTGAGATACTCGCAGCAGCCACATCCGACTTGCATCGCGAAGCGCTTGGTGTGTTGGGCGCTCAGGGTTAAGCGATGACGTTCGCTCGGGCCGTTTGCGAGGGGGCAAGCAGTGGCTCTGTGAATTCGTCAAAGGCCTTCCAATATTGATCACGCAATTCATCGCGTTCCATTAGAATTTCATGAAGCGCCCCCTTGATTGTTATGCAGTCGATTTTCTCATAAGCATCGGCCAGTTCTTCATGATCTGTGTGATCAATCAATAAATCGCGCTCAGCGGAAATGATCCGTACCGGGACGTGAATACCATTGAGTCGGCCAGGCTTATGGAGTTCGTCAATAGAGTCTGTAGCGGCTTTCAGCCAACCGTATGTGGGTGACCGGATGATTGCGTTCGGCGCAGCGGTTTGAAGCTCGAGAAAGCGCGTGTGGCGCGTTCGGTCAGACGTTAATGCATTGCCTTCGAATTCCAGTGAATATTCCTTGACACCGAGCACTGACTGTCTGGAAGCGCCAAGGCGACAAGCTGAACCTGACGCCAGTCTTGCGTATAAACGCATTACAGGATTCGCGAAAAATCGGGTCATCGGGGCGCACAAAATCGCCCCGGCGAAGCCTTCGTAACCCTCAGCCAGTAACTGCAATGCCGGTGCTCCGCCCATGGAGTGAGTTATCAAAATATATGGGCCGGTAAAATTGGTCTTCGCGACCTGCTCCATAAGCAGACGAAGATCGGAGACATATGTCTTAAAGTCGTCGATATGCCCTTTTTCAGCAGCTGGCAGGAGACGTGATGACAAACCCTGGCCGCGCCAGTCCATTGTTGCGACCGACAAACCTCTTGCGCGAAGATCTTCGATCACTTCGAAATATTTTTCGATGAATTCACATCGCCCGTTTAGAAGAACGACGGCGCCTCGTGCATTCTCAACAGGAAAAATCGCTGAGCGCAGCTGGGCGCCATCTGCGGTTTCAAGGCAGAAAACCTCGCCGCCAGCGGGTACTGGGTTATCAGGTATACGGATAAATTCGCTCATCGGGCAGGGACCAGTTTTAATCGATTCATGACGCTCATATCGCCAGCTATAGATAACCGGCCTGAAATATAGTTATTCTCAAGGCCGCGCTCGCTTTCGAAGATGCGTCGAAATGTTTCCGGCGAGGCGCGCCAGATGCAATTCGCAGGTTTTTCCGATAGTGGTGTTGTTTTAATTGCGGGTGGATTTTTCCAGCCATCTACCCATAAAGGCTTTCCGCCCGTTGGCTCCAGCGCGATTACGGCGTCGAATGGTTCCGTGAACGCTTTCTGCGCCGCAGCGCGAAGTTCATTTTCTTCTGCAGTCATTGCTTATTCCAAAAGAGCGCCGTCAGCAGCGAGCGGTTTACGGAATTTCAGTGTCATTCTGTCACTTTCTCCAATGGCCTCATACTTTGCTCGGTCGAAATTTGGGTCTTCCGTTCCGCGCATGGCCGCGCTGCGCCGGACTGGCGGCAGTGTCCATACGCCGAAAGGGTGATCCTTTGTGTCTTTCGGATTGGCGTTGATTTCCGATTTGGCTTCAAGTTTGAAACCAGCTTTTTCAGCCATAGCAATCACGGCATCTTCGCGAACATAGCCTGTAGCCGCTTTTGGATCTTGTTCTTTGCCCGGGTCAGCGCGGTGCTCAACAACCCCAAGGACGCCGCCAGGTTTGAGAGCATCATAAAATTTCACGAAGTAGTCTTGCGCCACGCCGCGCGCCATCCAATTATGAACATTGCGGAATGTCAGCACAGTATCGGCGCTGCCCGCTGGGGCGACGTCATGCTCCTCGCCGAGAACCGTAAGTATAACGGTCCCATAAATTTCCGGATTTTTGACGTAATTTTCTTTATAAGCCTCATAGGCGGCGCGCACGCGCTCGTTCGCATTCTCCGGATCGAAATTGGCTGCGAAATAAACACCTCCCCCAGAGGCGAGATAAGGTGCGATAACTTTTGTGTACCAACCGCCGCCCGGCCAGATTTCGACAACATTCATGTCTGGTTCGATCTCGAAAAACAAAAGTGTTTCTTTAGGGTGGCGCTGTTGATCGCGGAGGCGCTCTTCTTCGGACCTGTGCTCGCCGGTGATAGCAGCCGTAAGTAATGCCTCCAGATCTGGCGGGATAGGTGCAGCGACTTCCGTTGATGCTGAATCCTCGCCGCCGCTGCACGCAGCAACTGCGGCCAAGCCGATCATTGCCAAAGCGGCTGTTAAAAACTTCATAAAACCCTCCGGTGCGAGGTTAGTGTTCACTAGATGCCATGAGCCCGCAAGCATGCTTCCTAGCATGCCTGCACGGTACGTCTAGCAGGCCTTGAATAGCGATTTTTTGCGCCCATCTAAAACCTGTCAGAGGCCATCTGGTTCTGATCGCATCTTCCCGGCTCTTGAGCGTGAATGATGCGCGCAACCCTCGCTTGGAATAAGGAGGACGAAATCCATGCGTAGTTTTGACCTAACCCCCCTTTATCGATCTACTATCGGTTTTGACCGTGTCTTTGATTTGCTGGATTCTGTTGGCAAGACTGAGTCAGGCGGCTATCCGCCTTATAATATTGAGCGGATCGACGAAGATGATTACCGCATCACGCTAGCGGTGGCCGGATTCGGGGAAAAAAACCTCGATCTTGTGCTTCATGAAAACACATTAACCGTAACCGGTAAGAAGCCCGATTCTGATGATGGGCGTAGTTTTCTCTATCAGGGCATTGCGGGACGGTCTTTCGAACGCCGCTTCCAGCTTGCCGAGCATGTTGAAATCACTGGCGCCTCTCTCGTCAATGGGATCCTCAATATTGAGCTCAAACGTGAAATACCGGAAGCCATGAAACCGCGTAAAATTGCCATTAAAGGCGAAAATCAAGGGAAGGTAGAGATTCTTAAAAGCTCAAGCGCCGCCTAATGGAAGGCTGGCTTTAATCTACCCCTTCTGGTTGCATGGGCGCGTCTGAACGACGCGCCCTTTTTTCCTTGGCCCATGATTGCTACAGTCACGGGAGGAACATGAAGAGATGAAACAATGAGCTTGGCCACCGCCACGACATATTTACGACTGGTCGTTTTTTTTGGCTCGACCATTATCGGCGCCAGCGCTCTGGTCGCCTGTACGTCCGGCCGCAATATTACTGGGACAGAGAATTCGATTTCAATTCCGTTTGACCCGTACGACTTTGACCCCAAAGCGCTTCTTGCGAAGGCGCAAGATCATTGCCAAGCGTACGGATTAAATGCCGAGTATCAAGACGAGACTATCGACCCGCATTCGGTGCGTTGGCGTTACCGGCATTATCTCTGCGTTTAATTGCTGGCGGTTTAACTCTTGTCGTTCAAAATCTTCTTCGCCAGTTCGTGAATCTCGGAATTGGAGGCAAGGATCGACCCTGCTGTGTGCGGTTTCAGGCCGCCCTCAATTTCGCTCACAAGACCACCTGCTTCACACACGATGATCACCCCGGCGGCTACATCCCAAGGATTTAATCCGCGTTCCCAAAATGCGTCGAACCGGCCCGCCGCCACGTAAGCAAGATCCAGAGCCGCTGAGCCGAATCGGCGGACACCGGCAGTCTCAGAGAGAACCCGGTCGGTTTCAGTGAGCGCGACAGCGCGTCCGGGCTTGCCGCGAAAAGGAAGGCCGCAGGCGAACAGACACTCTGAAAGATCGACGCGTGAAGAGACCCGTATCCGTCGGTCGTTTAAAAAAGCGCCTTCGCCTTTTTCAGCCCAGAAGAGTTCATCGGTGGCTGGATTGTAGATAACACCGGCATAGGGCTGGCGGTCACGTTCCAGTGCAATCGAGATCGCGAATTGCGGTAGGCCGTGGAGAAAGTTGGTCGTTCCGTCTAGCGGATCGACAATGAAGCGGTTCGAATTATCGATGCCTTCGATCTCGCCGCGCTCTTCCATCACAAAGCCATATTTCGGACGCCCGGCTGAAAGCTCCTCGAACAGGGTCTGCTCGGCCTTGAGATCAGCTCCGCTGACGAAGTCGGCGGCGCCTTTTTTAGAGACCTGCAAGGCTTCAAGCTCGCCGAAATCGCGACGAAGCCCGCGCGCGGCTTTGCGCGCGGCGTTGATCATAATGGTCATTAAGGCGGATGTGTGGGTCATGACGACTTATTAAGTTGCGGCGGCGCACAATAGCCATCGGACGCGTTGGTGCAAGAGCCAGCATGCATGTCGCCCAAGTTCGGAATCATCTAAGCATGCTGGATTGTCCGTGATTCATCTAAAGGCCGCCCCATGAGACAGGAAAAAGAACTGAACTCGCTGACCGGACGGGTCGCCCGAGGCACTGCTTGGATTGTGTCCGGGCGGTTGGCGATGCGGGTTATGGGTCTCGTCAATACAATCATTGTAGCACGATTGCTGGCGCCGGAAGATTTCGGCCTGGTCGCAGTGGCCCTCACCGCGATGCAGTTGTTGCAGGGGTTCTCAGATATTGGCGTCGCTCAGACCGTTGTGCGGTTTGACGACGCCGGCCAAGATGACCTCGATACATTATTTACTCTGTCTTTAATCCGAGGATTATTAATCGGCGCTCTGCTTGCCGGTGCGGCGCCATTGGCGGGGTCATTTTACGGAGATGGGCGTTTGACGCTCGTTTTTCTGGCGATCGCCGCCCATCCTGTCATTCTTGGTTTCGTCAATCCTCGATTCTTCGAATTCGAGCGCAAATTAGATTTCTCCAAAGAATTCGTCTCCAGCGTGGTCAACAAGCTCCTTGGCGTTGCTGCATCGATAACTATAGCCGTCATTTTTCGTAGTTATTGGGCTATTGTCGCGGGTATTCTTGTCGGCGGCTTCGTGCAAATGGCCTTGTCATATCTCATGCGCCCGCACCTTCCACGGTTTACCTTTGCCTCCGTGCGTAAGGTTTTCGGGTTTTCCGGGTGGCTTACTGGCATAAGTTTTATCGCCGCGCTGAATAACAAGCTCGATACATTCATATTGGCGAGAGTGATCGGCGTTAGCGCCACCGGCACATTTTATCTTGGCTCGCAGCTTTCAGAATTGCCAACGTCCGAACTGGCTTCGCCGATTGCGAGGGCGATCTATCCGGGGCTGTCCGAGTTAAAACACACACCAGACCGAATGCGACTTGCTTATCTGCGTGGTGTCGAGGCGTTGGGCGCGCTCGCAATGCCGGCCTCTCTCGGCTTTGCGTTTATCGCCCACGATTTCGTTGAGGTTTTCCTGGGTGAGAAGTGGCATGATGCGGTTCTGGTCGTACAGATACTGACCCCTGTCCTTGGTCTCCATACGCTTTTCATCGCAACTCAATTCTATGCAATGGCTTTAGGGATGGCTCGCCTCGTATTCTTCCGTGAACTCATTTATTTTATTATCAAAATGCCGGTCTTTATATGGGCGACTGTAACTTATGGGTTTCTTGGCGCAGTCTGGGCGGTGTCAGGGCTTGGGATCTTGCATATCGCTCTCAATACCGGTCTGTACGCCCGCGCCACGGGTAGAAACCCACTAGAACCGTTTTGGAGCGCGCATCGTTCTCTCTTCGCAGCTGCGGTAATGGCGGCGTATTTTTTATTCATGCGGCCTTCTATCGGCGGATTTGATAGTATCATGGCGCTATTGCGGCTCGCGATAGATATTGGGGCTGGCGCTTTAGTTTACGGATTGGCGCATCTGGTTATTTGGCGCATCGAAGGCATGCCAGATGGGGTTGAGCGTGTCGCTTTCTCGTTTCTCAAGAAAATGTGCTCGAAGTTGAACAAGGCATGACCAGATAGACTGCAGCTCAATGTTTCTCCGTACCGCTGCGTCGGTTATGACAACCTCGCAGTGTTGAAAGTCCGCAGGAACTATGAATATGGTCGACACCTCCCCGTTCAGCCAGGAGAACCTCTTCGCAGCCGCGCAGAAGCTACTTGCTGAAAATCCATTATTTACGCTTGGTGAAGCAGAAATTCGTGGCAACACCTATGCAGTCTTCAAAAATGCCCCAACGAGCGTTGCAGGGTTATTTATGCATGGAGCGTCTCATGGTGACCGGGATTTCATCCTCTTTGAGGGTGAAACCCTGAGTTTTCAGGAGACCTGGCGACGAGCCAGCCGATTTGCTCACGCCCTAGCAAGCGAGCTCGGTGTCAAACAGGGCGACCGTGTCGCCATCGCCATGCGTAATTACCCTGAGTGGTGCATCAGTTATATGGCGATCATCTCGCTGGGCGCCGTCGTGGTGCCGTTAAACGCCTGGTGGAAGACGGATGAGCTCCGCTACAGCCTTGAGGATTGTGAGGCGAAAACCATCATCGTCGATGACCGGCGCCTGAAATATCTGGAGCCGATCAAAGAAAAACTTGGTCTTACGCTGGTGCTTGTTCGTAGCGATGAGGAAGATGGCGCCGATTATCTTTACAGCGATCTCTTGGCGAGAAGCGTGGATGAAACGCCATTAGTCGCGAATGTTCATCCGGACGATGATTTTTGTATCATTTACACCTCAGGTTCGACGGGAAAGCCGAAAGGAGCGATCCTTACTCATCGTGGATGTATCAACACGATTCTTTCATGGGCTTTTGTTGCTTCGACCCTTCGCGAGGCGCGAGGCGGCGTCAGCCTGTTCGGAGACGACCCGGGAATTCTTCTTGGAATACCACTGTTTCATGTAACCGGGTCTCACAGCATTTTTCTTCTATCTTTTGTTGTTGGGCGCCGCGTAGCGATCGCTTATCGTTGGGACCCGAAGGAAGCGGTCGAGATCATTAAGCGTGAAAAGTTGACCAACTTCGTCGGCGTTCCAAGTCAATCTTACGAATTGATGCAGGCAGCGGGCCCTGAAGGCCTGCCGAGTCTTATCGATATCGGCGCTGGTGGCGCCAAACGCCCGCCTGAACATGTGAAGATGCTATCCGAACAGTTTAAAAACGCAAACCCATCGTCTGGATACGGATTGACTGAGACGAATGCAATCGGATGCGTGATTTCCTTGGATGATTATCGCAAGCACCCTGACTCGACCGGTCGGGTTGTGCCACCGGTGACCGACCTCAAAATTGTCAAAGAGGATGGCGTTCAGGCAGCCCCCGACGAGGTCGGTGAAATCTGGATACGTTCAGCATCCAATTTCCGCGGCTATCTGAATTTGCCGGAAGAAACTGCCCACGCGCTCACAGCCGACGGTTGGTTCCGTACTGGCGATCTGGGTAAGATAGATGAGGACGGTTTCGTTTATATTGTTGACCGAATTAAAGACCTGATCATTCGGGGAGGCGAAAATATCTCCTGCCTGGAGGTTGAGAACCGCGCCTATGAATATGCTGACATTGCGGAAGCATCGGTATTTTCCGTGCCAGATGAGGTGCTCGGCGAACGCGTTGGGCTCGTCGTCTATCCACGTAACGGTATCGAAGTGGACGTTCATAAGCTACGGGAATTTATGGCGAAGGACCTTGCGGGGTTCAAAGTTCCGGAACGAATTTGGGTCTCCCCCTCGGCTTTACCCAGGCTGGGTACGGCCAAAATCGATAAGCGTACGGTGAAGCTGATCGCGCTTCAGCATCCACCTGTGCTCTCGGCTTGACAGTCTGTTGAGCGAATAAGTTGCGCATTTACATCCGTGCGTCATCATTGGGGGCGCCGTGCATTAGGAGTCTATTATGACCGAACTTGAGACTTTCCGCACTGAGACAAGGGTTTGGCTCGAAGAAAACTGCCCGGAGGAGATGCGTGGGTCGACGCGTGGCGAGGAAGATATCTGCTGGGGCGGATTGCGATGGGAATTCAGGTCGGAGGCCCAAAAAACATGGCTTCAACGCATGGCGTCGAAAGGCTGGACCGTGCCGGCCTGGCCTCAGGAATATGGCGGCGGTGGGCTCTCCAAGGACGAAGTCAAAATCTTGAAAGAGGAGATGCGCGCGATCAAGGCGCGTTCGCCGCTTGAAAGCTTTGGTATCTGGATGCTTGGGCCTGCGTTATTGAAGTATGGCGCGCATGAACAGAAGCTCCATTTTTTACGACCGATTGCGCGTGGTGAGATTCGTTGGTGCCAAGGGTATTCCGAACCGAATGCTGGCTCTGATCTCGCCTCACTTCAATGCAAATGCGAAGACAAGGGTGATCATTGGCTCGTCAACGGTCAAAAAATCTGGACGTCTTATGCAGATGAATCGGACTGGATTTTTGTCCTGGTAAGAACAGACTCCACAGCGACCAAGCATAATGGGATCAGTTTTATATTAGTGGATATGTCGGCGCCCGGCGTTTCGACAAAGCCAATCAAGCTCATCTCGGGTAAATCCCCTTTTTGCGAGACATTTTTTGATGACGTTAAGACGCCTAAAGAACATAGCGTGGGCGTGTCCGCTGTTGTGGGTGAAATCAATCGCGGCTGGGATGTAGCCAAATATTTGCTAACCCATGAACGCGAAATGATTTCCGCTGGCGGCGGCGGGCTTTTCGGAGGTCGCGGGCTTGGCGAAGTCGCGGCTCAGGATGTTGGACTTGAAAACGGACGCCTTGCCGACCCGATCCTGCGCGCCAAGATCGCTCAAGCTGAAATCGATGGCTGGGCGTTTTTGTTGACCCTTGAGCGCATGAAAGACGAAGCGAAATCGGGGCAAGGTGTCGGTGCTAATTCCTCAATGTTGAAATATTATGGCACTGAATTCAACAAGCGTCGTTTTGAACTGATGATGGATTCGGGCGGGTCGGATTCTCTCGAATGGGAGGGGGAACGCTCTGAAGATGGTAAGCTTGCGCGCAGCTGGTTGCGCACAAAGGGGAACTCGATTGAAGGCGGAACGTCGGAAGTACAACTTAACATTATCGCCAAGCGGATATTGGATCTGCCGAATGCGTGAGAAATATCCCTTCATCCTTCGAGGCCGTCCTGCGGACGGCGCCTCGGGATGAGGGTTGTGGCTATAACGGGTCCCTCATCCTGAGGTGCTTTTGCACGCGCCGGCGAAAGCCGGCAAACTAAAGTGCAAAAGCCTCGAAGGATGGCGGCAAAAGCGGAAACGGAAAAAACATGCCTCTCGTGCTTACCGAAGAACAGGAAATGTTGCGCGATGCGGCGCGTGGGTTTTTGGATGAAAAAGCGCCCGTTAGCGCGTTGCGTAAGTTGCGCGACAGTGATGATGCGACCGGCTTTGACCGGGATCTCTGGAAAGAGATGGCGGAGATGGGGTGGGCCGGCATTCTCGTTGAAGAAGAATATGGCGGCGCCGATTTTGGTTTTGTCGGCGCTGGTATTCTCTCAGAGGAAATGGGTCGAACGTTGACGGCGTCCCCTTTTCTTTCCACTTCGATTCTCGCTGCAACGGCGCTAAAGAAAATTGCCGCAAGTTCTCAAAAAGAAGAACACCTTCCTAAACTAGCCGCTGGTGCAACCTTGTATGCGCTTGCAGTCGATGAGGGACGAAAGCACGCCCCTTCAAAAACGGCTCTTTTTGCCGAAAAAGCGGGCAACGGATTCAAGTTATCGGGCGCAAAGACCTTCGTCGCTGACGGTCATGTTGCGGATAAAATTATCGTTGCCGCCCGCACTGCCGGGGCTCCCGGTGAAGAGGCGGGGTTGACGCTTTTCCTTATAGACGCTAGCGCCAAAGGCCTGACAAGCAACCGCACCATCATGGTCGATAACCGCAATGCGGCGCGTATCGAATTTGACGCCGTCGAAGCGACCGGAGGCGATGTCTTGGGAGAAGTGGATGGCGGCTATCTTGCCCTTGAAGGTGTTCTGAATGCGGGGCGCGCGGGGCTTGCGGCTGAGATGTCAGGCGCGTCGCAGCAAGCATTTTCAATGACACTTGATTATCTGCGGGAGCGCAAGCAATTCGGTCAATCCCTCGGTTCCTTTCAGGCGCTGCAACACCGTGCTGCGCATCTCTATTCTGAAATCGAAATGATGAAATCGGCGATCTTGAAGGCGCTTCAGGATCTTGATGCACATTATGGGATGGCTGGGCCGATCTGCACCCTGGCGAAAGCCAAAGCGGGGGAAGTCGCTAAGCTTGCCGCCATAGAAGCAGTGCAATTGCATGGCGGCATCGGCATGACCGATGAGTTCGACATTGGCTTTTATCTAAAACGCATCAGGGTGGCGCAGGAAATGTTCGGCGATTCGGCATTTCACGCTGACCGCCTCGCGCAGATGCGCGGCTATTGACCTACATAGGCGCCGTCAAAGGGCGTCGGAGCAGCGTTAATGGGAAAAATGGCCTACATGGCGTAGGGATGGGGCGTTCCACCATTTACTTGTCGAGCATGGATGACACTTCGCGTGCGATAGCGTGTTTTGAAAGATTGGGCGGTAAGATGAAGGGGAACGTAAAAAAGAGTGTTTTGCTAATAAGGCTTTTAACTGCAAAATTGAGCGGTCTGATCAGTCGATGATGCAGTCTGCGCGGCAGGGGCCCTAAGAAAAATGAATATTATAACTCCGGACGCTGTCTCCGAATTTATCGGTAAGGAAGTGGGTCTGTCTGACTGGGAAATGATCGATCAGGACCGTATCAATCAATTTGCTGACGTAACGGATGATCGACAGTTTATTCACGTCGATCCTGAAGCGGCAAAGGCGACACCATTCGGAACCACAATCGCACATGGGTTCCTAACCCTTTCAATGTTGTCAAAGCTCGCTTCGGGGTCCGTGCTTATCCTCGATGGCGTGAAGATGGGCGTCAATTACGGGTTTCAAAAGGTGCGTTTCGTTAATCCGGTGAAATCTGGCACGCGCATTCGTGGCCGGTTCACGTTGATGTCAGCGGATGAAAAACTCCCCGGCCAATGGTTTTTTAAATACGCGGTCAAGGTCGAGATCGAAGACGAGGTAAAACCAGCGCTCCTCGCCGAATGGTTGACCATGCAGTTTGTGTAACTCATTCAACCGTATTATCATGTATCGGGGATCGAGCTTAGGTGTTATCTTTTTCTATTGGGATATGCGCCAAGTCTTAGAGAAAACATGATGATATGACCATTGTATTTAATGTCCAAAGCCAAACCCTGATTGACGACGATCGACTCAGACCAAAACCCGCCCATGAGGTCCTTCCCAACTGGAAGACTGAATTACCTGCGAAAGCTGTTGCCGATCTGGTCCATTATCGCACGGCGCGCACATGCCCGGCAGTCCATGATTATCTGCATCTCGGTTACGTCATTCCTCTGTGGGCGGATATACGTCTTGAGAGGGTGACGATGGATGCGAGCGGACGCGCCCGTCTCGATCCAAACGGCAAACATATCCATTGGCAATCGTCACACGCAGCCTTTCCTGTTGAGTTTCACGGGGTTGATCAGGTGAAGGGCGCAAAGCCGCTTGAACCACCTTTTGACATTCAACAAAATGTAAAGCCGATCTGTCCATGGCTTGTTGAAACACCGCCGGGTTGGTCTATCCTGGTTTTGCCGTTGGTGATGCATGAAACGCAGCGTAAGCTTCCGATTCAACCTCTTCCCGGCGTTATCAATACCGACCACTGGCATCAGATTCATGCGCCCTGTGGATGGGCGAATGTTGAACCAGTGATGACGATGCGTGCCGGCACCCCCTTTATGCACATCATTCCTTTCCGCCGGGATGAAAGCTTGAAGGCTGAATTTAAGCTGATCACGGAGCAAGCCAGGTTGGCCAATCTTGCGGGCGTATTGCCTGATTTTAGTGGCAGCTACCGTCGTCAGGAAAAAATGGCTGACAAAGCACGCAAAACGAATACCGAAGATTAGGGTGTGGTCTAAGCTTTCTGTCATCGGTATGAACGAGGGTTCTCTCTCCCCTTTGTATGATTGGTTAAAGCTGGGCGGCCGGTCGCTTCAATTGCCAGGAGTAAATTTAAATGTCAGATATCCGCTTCGACGGAAGAACCGCCATTGTTACCGGCGCCGGAAATGGTTTGGGAAAAAGCCATGCTCTTGCTCTTGCTGCGCGTGGAGCAAGAGTCGTTGTTAATGATCTAGGCGGCGCACGAGATGGATCGGGTGGTTCGCTTAGTGCTGCTGAAGAGGTTGTTCAGGAGATCCAAGCGGCTGGTGGTGAAGCTTTTGCTGATGGCGCAAATGTCGCAATCGCTGATGACGTTGAGGCCATGGTCGCGAAAGCGATGAGCAAATGGGGCCGCATTGATATCCTAATCAACAATGCGGGTATTTTGCGCGACAAGTCGTTTGTCAAAATGCCGACTGAGGATTTCAAGCTGGTGCTTGACGTCCACTTGATGGGCTCAGTCAATTGCACAAAAGCGGTGTGGCCAACCATGCGCGATCAACAATATGGCCGCATTGTCATGACCACTTCTTCTTCTGGACTTTATGGTAATTTCGGTCAGTCAAATTACGGAGCCGCGAAGCTGGGGCTCGTCGGGCTGATGAACACGCTGCATATTGAAGGTGTAAAGTATAATATTCGAATCAACTCCATTGCCCCTGTTGCAAAAACCCGCATGACAGAAGATCTTGGCATTCCACAGCCCGCGCTAGAGTTGCTGACGCCAGAAGCGGTGACGGCGGGCGTTGTCTTTCTTGTCAGCGAAGATGGGCCATCGCGCACAGTCCTTTGTGCAGGCGCTGGTGGTTTCTCGCGCGCTGTCATCTATGAAACCGATGGCGTTTATCTCAAGCCTGAGGATCAGACACCTGAAAATGTCGCCGCGAACTTTGATCAAATTTCTAATCCCGTTGGCCAATTGGCTTATGCAGCGGGCAGTGAACAGAGTGTCAAATACCTGACAAAGGCTGCAACTGCTTTGAGGATGAAGTTGTAAGGATGAATCTGAGAAGGAATTTTACCATGGGACCGCGCAAATCTGGATGGATCATCTTCGCTGCGCTCTGCTTCGTTGTTGGTTGTACGGCATCGGATGAATGGCCTGTAACGGCTGAAGATCAATCCGAAATTCTTGAAACCGTAGATGCATTTTTTGTTGCGCTTGCGACCGGTGACGCCGACACGATCGAGGCCATGTTTTCGGAGGAGGCGATCACAGTCTCTGTGCGTCCGGATGATCCAGCCCAACCTCCGACGCGCGCTCAGGCGGCTGATCTTGTGGTCGGCATGCGTTCTGGCCAGTTTCCTCGCGTTGTGGAGCCCTATTGGGCGCCGACAGTCATGCAGCGCGGGCCTCTCGCTGTGGTTTGGACGCCATATGAAGTTGGTGTCGATGGTAATTTGATCCATTGTGGAATTGATGTTTTCAACATGTCTCGCGAAGAGGGCCGTTGGAAAATCGATGCAATCAGCTGGACGTCTGAACCATCAGCATGCGAAGAGCTTTGGCCAAAAGACAAAAACACTTTCCGCCCCCAATTTCCTAAAGGAGAATAATTCATGCGCGAAGCAGTTATCGTTTCCACAGCCAGGACACCGATTGGCAAAGCCTATCGCGGCGCCTTTAACGCCACAACAGCGCCAACGCTGGGCGCTCATGTGATTAAGCATGCGGCTGAACGCGCCGAAGTCGACTTCGAAGAAATTGAGGACGTCGTTATGGGGTGTGCGTTGCAGCAGGGGACAGCGTTTCAAAACGTTGCGCGCCAGGCGGCTTTACGCGCGGGCTTTCCCATAGGCGTATCCGGGATGTCTCTCGACCGTCAGTGTGCGTCTGGGATGATGGCGATTGCGACGGCCGCCAAACAGGTGATTGTCGATAACATGCAGGTCGCGATTGGGGCCGGCGTTGAGTCTATTTCAACAAATCAGACCAGTGACATGTTCATCCGTCCAGACCCGTGGCTTTTGAAGAATATGCCTGCCGCTTATATGCAAATGATTGAAACCGCAGAAGTCGTCGCCGAACGATATGACATCAGCCGTGAAGCCCAGGACGCATATTCGTTGCAATCGCAGCAACGCACGCATGCGGCGCAACAGGCAGGTCGGTTCGATGACGAGATCGTGCCAATGGCTTCGGTCATGAAATTCAAGAACAAAGAAACCGGTGACGTTAACGACGTTGAAACAACACTTGAAAAAGACGAGGGAAACCGCCCGGAAACGACATTGGATGGGCTTAGCGGTCTGAAGCTCGTCTTCCCCGGCGGTCAGACGATTAAGGAAGGCAAGTTTATTACTGCTGGAAACGCTTCGCAGTTGTCTGACGGCGCCTCCGCCGCAGTCGTGATGGAAGCCAAAGAAGCTGAAAAGCGCGGACTTTCTCCTCTCGGTTTTTATCGAGGTATGGCCGTCGCCGGTACGCATCCGGATGAAATGGGCATTGGCCCCGTTTACGCTGTGCCGCGCCTGCTCGAGAAAACCGGACTTAAGATGGACGATATTGGTTTGTGGGAACTGAATGAAGCTTTCGCGGTCCAGGTCCTTTATTGTCGCGACAAGCTGGGCATCCCTGATGAGCTGTTGAATGTTGACGGCGGCGCCATTTCTATCGGCCACCCTTATGGCATGTCGGGTGCGCGCATGGTCGGTCATGCTTTGATTGAAGGCAAACGGCGCGGCGCAAAATATGTCGTGTGCACGATGTGCGTTGGCGGCGGTATGGGCGCGGCCGGTTTGTTTGAAGTCGCATAAGCGATTTTGAATTCACTCGGTAATCGCAATGACAAATGTGTGGGTTAAAAAAACTTCATATGATGAATGTCGTCAATCTAATCGCTGAGCTTGAGAACGTGCACGATTATTGGTCGCCACGGATCGTTGGGCGGGTGAATGATCAATACATCAAAGTTTCCAAGCTCAAAGGGCAGTTGGTCTGGCACAAACACGATAATGAGGACGAGCTTTTCTATGTCTTAAAGGGGAGCCTGGCGATCGAATATGAGGACGGCAAGGCCGAACTGAATGAAGGCGATTTTCACGTTGTTCCTAAAGGAAAAATGCATAACCCGGTTGCTGAAGAAGAGTGCTGGATCGCGTTGATCGAAACCGTGACCACCGCCCACACGGGTGATGTCATGACAGACAAGACGAAGACGGTTAAACAGCAATTTGGAACGACTTAGGCGATCATAGTGCGGTTTGTGGGGCGTCATAATCAAATTGTGCAGGCTTTGATTAACAAAAGTTCGTAATCATTAGATATGTGATTATGTTATGTGGTGATTCCTGCCGGAGGCGTAGTCGCGCACCCGGATGAACCGCCAATTTTCGGAGAGCACTCATGATCATCAGATCTTTCACCCGCCCCCTCATGATGCTGATCGCAGCATTTATGGCGTTTACTAGTGTGGCCGAAGCCGCTTCGAAGGCGAAGATCGACCGGCGCACGGACAAGGCTCTCACCGTATTTAAGGAAGATATTGGCGGCGCCGAAGCATTGCTCGCGAAAGCTGCGGGCGCGCTGGTTTTCCCATCCGTCAAAAAGGCCGGTATTGGCGTCGGCGGTGAATATGGCCAGGGTGCGTTGCGGGTGGGCGGGCAAACCGTCGGCTATTATTCCACGGCGTCCGCCTCGATCGGGTTTCAGCTCGGCGCTCAGGCGCGCACCCAGATTCTGGTGTTTATGGAACAAAGCGCCCTCGATAAATTCCGCGCCAGCGATGGATGGGAAATCGGCGTTGATGGCTCTGTTGCAGTCGTCACTGTGGGCGCAGGCGGCACGGTCGACACTGCTAATATCAATCAGCCGATTGTCGCCTTCGTCTTCAACAATAAGGGGTTGATGTACAACCTTTCGCTTGAAGGCTCGAAAATCAGCCGCATCAAGCACTGACTGCCATCGGCAATGTTTTAAGTCGCATCAATTGTTGCGATATGTTTCGCAATATCTTCCGGATTCAAAAACGATCCCAGAAAGCTGTTTTTCGCCAAGGTGCGGATATCGTCCTTGTCGAGATCAAGTGCATTGATCACGGCCGCAAAATTGGCGTTCATATAGCCGCCGAAATAGGACGGATCGTCCGAGTTCACCGTCGCGCGCAGGCCCAGGTCAAGCATCCGCTTTAACGGGTGGGCGCGCATGTCGTCGACGACGCAGAGCTTGAGGTTTGAAAGCGGGCAGACCGTCAGCGTCATCTGTTCTTCGGCGAGACGGGCGACGAGCGCCTCATCTTCGAGCGAGCGATTGCCGTGATCGAGCCGGTCGATGCGCAAGAGATCGAGCGCCTCGTAGACATAATCCGGCGGGCCTTCTTCGCCGGCATGGGCGACAATTTTTAAGCCTTGCTCGCGGGCGGCCCTGAACACGCGTTCGAATTTCGACGGCGGATGACCGACCTCGGAGGAATCGAGGCCGACGCCGACGATGCGGTCAAGATAAGGTTCGGCCTCCTTCAAAGTGTCAAACGCTGCTTCTTCGCTAAGGTGACGCAGAAAACTCATAATGAGTTTTGAGGAAATTCCTAACGCCCGCTCCGCTTCATCTAGTGCACCTAAAATTCCATCGGCGACCACATTGAATGGTATGCCGCGGTCTGTGTGTCCTTGCGGATCGAAAAAGATTTCGACATGACGCACAGTGTCTCTATGCGCACGCAATAAATAAGCCATGGTCAGGTCGTAGTAATCTTCTTCGGCCTGCAGAACGCCCATGCCCTGGTAATAGATATCGAGAAAATCCTGCAGATTTGAGAAATCATAAGCGGCGCGGACGTCTTCCACCGACTTGAACGGGATTTCAATCTTGTTGCGCCAGGCTAGCGCGACCATCAGTTCAGGCTCCAGGCTGCCTTCAATATGAAGGTGCAACTCCGCCTTCGGTAAAACGGCGGAAAAGTCGATCAAACTCTTTTGCAACATAGTCTCCCAAAAAATATAAAATCTTACCGCCGCATAAGTTGCGGACGCCAATAGGTCAGCGACCGCCATACCCATTCAAAGGGCCCAAACCGAAATACAGCCAACCACAGAGGCGACCAGATCAACATGGCAGCCCATATGATCAGCAAGGTGAGGGCGACCTCGCCATAATTTGAAGCGCCGATGCGACCGAGACCCGGTGGCCCGTAATACAGGAAGGCGCCAATAATCGAACTCATCAGATAATTCGTCAACGCCATTCTGCCTGCGGCGGCGAACGGCTTTCGTATGAGCGCGAACAAGGGTGAGCGACACGCGGCCATTATCAGCGCTGAATATCCGAACGCATGAGGCAAGCTAAACCAATATTGGGCGCTTTGTCCTGTCGACATTTCCATCATCTCGAAATTGTTTTGCAGAAATTGCGTCGTTGCGAACGCCGACCCGGCGAGTCCGACCACCAATGCCGTTAGCCCCGTGATCAGATACCGGCTCTGACTCCAGGTGAGGGTGAAAAATCCCATCTTATATAACGCCATACCAATCATCATCAGGCCGGCATTGCGTGGTCCTAAAAATATGCCTTGCGCGAACTGAAATAATGCAGCTGTCGGGGCCGTTAAAAGAAAGCGTTCAAAAAAGCCTAATTTATAATTTTCAATTTCAGCAGTGATCACTTCCAACGGTGGAGCCCACATCTCTTTTGCGAAAGCGTCTCGCACCTCCTGGCTGGCTGTTTCCAGATAATAATGTTGCCCTATGAAGACCGCAGATGTGAGCCCGATCAGGATCAAACCGACAATGATTAATGTCATCGGTTTCCAGCGTCGCGCAAATACGACCAAGAAACCGGCGATCGCATAGGGCGTCAGAATATCGCCAAACCAGATGAAGAAGGCGTGAATGACGCCGATCAGAAAAAGCCACATCATGCGCCGACGATGAAGGGATGTTCGGGGGGTGGGCTTTTCTTCCCCCACCATAAGAACAATACCGGCGCCGAATAATACGGAAAAAATTGTGACGAACTTGAACTGAAAGAAGATTGAGGCGATCGACCACAGGAACTGACCTTGCGCATCAAAATAGTCTGTATTCAAGGATGGGTTGGCGAAAGACATGACCGGATAGGCCATCGCCTGAATGTTGATGGCTAAGATACCGAGCACAGCGACGCCGCGCAAAACGTCGAGACTCTCAAAACGGTCTTCTCGCGGCCCTGTAAGCATTTGTCTCTCCCATTGCAATCACCGGTCATCCCCGCTTATCCAAAGAGAAAGCGTTCCTTGAGGGAGAGATTACCAGCGCCCGTAAATTTTGCACGCTTGTCTGTTCTAGCAATCTTGAAAGTGGCTTTGGTGAAGGCGTTATACGTCCGGTCCTCGATCGTATCGACTGCGATATAGCGTGCGGTCGCCTTTTTGGGTGTCACATAAAGGTCAATATATCCGCGATCATCGCCGGAAAGGTAGCGGACGTCTTTGTTGAACTGGTTTGTAAGCAATGAATAATCAGCGCCTTTGCCTCCCAGAAATGATGCTTCATATTCAGAAGGCGATGTCACCGCATGGACACCGAGCTCTACGCCAATCTTGGTTCCGTCCTTAGCCGTTAAATCATTCGCCCACCATGTGTGCGTGTCGCCAGTCAAGACGACTAATCCGTCTGCATCTGTTTTCTTCACAATGTCGTAAAACCGCTCGCGGGCGGCTGGATAGCCGTCCCACGCATCCAGATTTGACGGCAGTCCCAGCGCCGAAGTTTCTACGAACGAACGCGCTTGATCCCACAATGCTTCAAGCACAATTAAATCGTCCTCATCGACGTGGGGGCGAAGGTCAGGCGCAATCACCTTCGCCATAAGGACCTGGTTTGCGATCAACTGCCAAGGTTGCTTTTTTGAGACGGATTCACGCAGGGTGCGTTCGAGGAAGGCGAGTTGCGTCGCGCCCAGCATTTCCCGTGATTCATGCCAGAGCGTCTCGGACTTAAATCGAGCCAGATCTTCTGAAGTTTTCAGAGTGGGCGCGATCTCGTTGAGATTGAGTTGTTTGGAGCGCGCCATTAAGCGCGTCTCAATGGCTGTGATGGTTAGAAGGTCGCCATAGGAATAAGCATTAAACAGGGCCTCGCGTGCTTTACCGGGTTCAGGATCACGAACCGGCATCCATTCATAATAAGCCTGCAATCCGGCGCGACGGCGCTCATCCCATGATCCTTCGGTCGTTTCATCATGATTGTCAGCGCCGGCTTTCCATGAATTATTTGACGTTTCGTGATCGTCCCAGATCATGATGAACGGGTGTGCGGCGTGCACGGCCTGCGAAGATGGATCGGCTTTATATTGCGCGTGCCGGGCTCGATAGGCGTCCAGTGTGATGATCTCCTGCATCGGTTGATGATCGCGGCCGATCCTGGCGCCTGTTTCGCCGCCATATCCGTTGGGGCCATGTTCATAAATATAATCACCAAGGTGGATGACCGCGTCGAAGTCATCTCCGCGCGCGATCAGGTCATAGACGTTGAAATATCCAAATGCATAATTAGAGCAGGATACCACTGCGAAGCGCGCATGATCGATTGCATCTGCCGGCAATGTCTTTGTACGCCCAACTGGAGAATAGATTTCGCCAAAACGGAACCGGTAATAATAAGACCCGCCGGGCGCTAACTTGTTGAGAAGAACTTTCACTGTCCAATCGTTAGCGGCGCGTGTTTCGGTTTCGCCCCTATCGATCATCTCAACGAATTCAGCATCTGCCGCGACCTCCCAGTTCACCCGAGCAGGACTTGAATTTTCTGGCAGCGAAACACGAGACCAAATCACGACACTGTCGGGTCCAGGGTCTCCGCTGGCGACTCCATGAGCGAAAATGCCGCCTACGCTTTCAGCAGGGGAGGAAAAAGATTTAAGGTCTGGGCCGCGTGTGCAGGCTGCCGTTCCCGTCACCAAAACGGCCTGAAGGGCTATGCGGCGGGTTACTTTTAGTGTCAAAGTCTCCTCCCAAAATACCACCCGGTGCTATAACCGGGGTTACGATCGTAGAAAAACCAACTAAGCTTGCAACAGCTTATGACAGCTTATGCCGGAGTGCGTGATTTACGCTAGGGACCCAGATCGAGGGCAACAATGAAGACTTACAGTTTGGCGGTGCTAGCCGCCCTGACGCTTTCTGCTTGCACGGAATGGAGTGCAAACAAAGACACCCCCTCTGACGCAACGACGTCATCGAACGATAATGGTTCAAAAAAGGGCGCCGTTGTTCGCCCTCCGACTGATCCTTATCCATCGACTTATAAACCCTACTTGTCCCACACCACGTTGTTAACGGGCGCAACAGTCCTGACGGCGACGGGTGAGCGAATCGATAATGGCGCCGTGCTGTTTATTGCAGGCAAGATATCGGCAGTCGGCGCCGCAGACCAAATGACCGCGCCTGACGGCGCTGTCGTCATTGACGCCGCAGGCAAATGGATCACCCCAGGGATTATCGACATTCACTCGCATCTGGGCGTTTATCCATCGCCGGGCATGGCCTCAACGTCGGACGGCAATGAAGCGACAAGCCCCAATACTTCTCAAGTTTGGGCCGAACATTCTGTGTGGCCGCAGGATGCTGGCTTTACCCGGGCGCTCGCTGGCGGCGTGACTTCGATGCAAATTCTGCCTGGCTCTGCCAATCTTTTTGGCGGTCGGTCGGCGATTTTGAAGAACGTGCCCTCGCGAACTGCTCAGGGGATGAAATTCCCCGGCGCTCCCTACGGCCTCAAAATGGCCTGCGGTGAGAACCCCAAGCGTGTCTACGGCGAAAAGGGCGGACCATCGACCCGTATGGCGAACTTTTCTCATTATCGCGCGGCCTGGATCGAAGCCGCCGGGTATAAGAAAAAATGGGAAGATTATTTTGAGAAGATGGAAAAGGGGGGTGAGGACGCTGAGAAGGCTGAGCCTCCAACTCGCGACCTGAAACTCGAAACGCTTGCCAGTGTTCTTGCCGGCGACATCAACATCAATATGCATTGTTACCGTGCGGATGAAATGGTTCAGGTCCTCGATATGGCCAAAGAGTTTGGCTATAAGGTCACAACGTTTCACCACGCGGTCGAAGCTTATAAAGCAGCCGACTATCTTGCTGAAAATGGTGTTTGCGCAGCGGTTTGGGCGGACTGGTGGGGCTTCAAACTTGAGGCTTATGACGGAATTAGAGAAAATGCTGCGCTCGTGCACGCTCAGCCCAATAGCTGTACGATCATTCATTCGGACAGCGCTTCAGGTATCCAGCGACTCAATCAGGACGCGGGGAAGGCCATGGCGGCAGGGGCGAATATAGGGATTGATGTTCCTCCGGAAATTGGCGTGAAGTGGATTACGGCAAACCCAGCGAAAGCCATGGGGATCCTTGATCAGACTGGTACGCTGGAAGTTGGCAAGATGGCGGATATCACAGTTTGGAATGGCAACCCGTTCTCGGTTTATGCAAAAGCAGAGCAGGTCTTCATCGATGGTGCGTTAATGTATGACCGGTCTGACCCGGCGCGGTCTCCGCGAATGGATTTTGAGATCGGTCAGGAAGACAATGGATTTACCGGAGGGGCCGGCCAATGACCGCGAAATTTTTGATAACTGCTTTCTCGGCTGTTGCTCTGACGCTTGTCACTGCAGCGCAAGCTCAAACGGTCGCTATTATGAATGGGCGCGTTCACACTGTGGGCGGTTCGGGTGTCATAGAAAATGGCGACGTGATCATGCGCGGCGGCGTTATTGTCGAAGTTGGTCAGGATCTTCAGGCGCCGCCAGGTGCGCAAGTGATCGACGCCTCGGGTAAGATTGTTACACCCGGTTTCTTCGCGCCTTTCTCTTCGATAGGTCTCCAAGAAATCAGCTCAGACCGGGAGTCTAATGATGCAGGTCCGCGTGACGGGTTCGTTTTAGGCGCGGCGCTTGATGTCGTTGACGCTTATGACCCTTCTACGACGCTCTTGAGCATAAACAGAGCCGGTGGAATTACCCGTGCGCTATCGACGCCGCAAAATGGCGAGCACCTGTTTGCTGGCAGAGCGGCGGTTATTGACCTTTCGGGGGCGCCGCAATCCGTTACGAAGGCGCATGCGGCGCAAGTCGCTGTGCTCGGCTATTCCGGCGCCCGGATGAGCGGCGACACCCGCATGGGTTCGCTTGCCGTGATCCGTGAATATTTCGATGAGGCGCTTTCTTACACCGCCGATCCACGCGATTATGCGCGGCGGTATCATGACGGCCGGTTTGCCATTACGGATTTGAAAGCCCTCGGGCCTGTTGTCGCCGGACGACAGCCTTTGATCATTAGCGCCTCACGCGCCTCAGACATCCGCGGTCTTCTCCGTCTAAAGAACGAGTATCGTTTAAAAGTGATATTGCTGGGTGGGTCAGAGGCATGGCAGGTCGCTAAGGAGCTTGCTGCAGCGAATGTGCCGGTCATTCTTGATCCACTTTCCAATTTGCCAGGCCAGTTCGAAGACCTGGGCGCCACCCTGAAAAATGCCGCTCTGTTGCATGGGGCTGGTGTGAAAATCGCCTTTTACAATCCGCCTGGTTTCGGTGCGCATAATCTTCGGGCCTTGCCGCAGCTTGCGGGCAATGCTGTTGCCGAGGGCCTTCCTTATGATGCCGCGATCGCAGCATTGACGATCAATCCGGCTGAGATGTTTGGTCTTCAAAACCAACTGGGCTCGCTTCAGGCAGGCAAGATTGCGGATGTTGTCATCTGGGACGGGGACCCGCTTGAGCTTTCCTCGCAGCCGAGCGCCGTTTTTATCAGCGGCAGAGAAACCTCTCTTGAAAACCGGCAAACCCGGTTGAGGGATCGCTATCGGGATTTATCGCGGGGTGACTTGCCTCACGCTTATCGCGGTAAAAAATAGCGGTTCGCTCTATTTTTTCTATTCCCACCCTAATTTGGCCAAGAGCGCCAAGTTAGGGGAGTGGGCTATTCGTAATCAGCTAATCATTTTGGTATCCGACTTTCGTTGCCCTCCTGTCTAAGGCATCCCTTTGAGGGGCTGCCTGTCACAAGCGGTGAGTGCGGCGGTGTGTTTCTACCGCCAATTTAGGCATGCTCAAGGCGGATGAATTGTTAGCTGCAACGTCACTTGAAAATCAACCAGCAGTGGTGCATGTATTGAATCGGGTCGACTGACCTGAGGAGCAGTTTTAAGCCAAACACCAAATAATATCCCCAACTTTCCGACGAGTTGGGGAGAAAATATCTCTTTTAAAGCGAGTTTTTTCTTTTGTATGATATAACATTGATATAACATTCTGCCATCAGTTCATGAAAACGGGATGAGGCTCAGAATACAGATGGCGAGTAAAGACGGCAAAGATGGCCTGGGCGCGGGCGCAATCGGATTAGTCAACGGTTCAACGGTTGGAAGCGACCATGCGCGAACATGCCCGGCGGGTCTCACCAGAAACGAGAAGCATGTTTGGGAGGTGCTGGCGGTAAGTAGCGAGGCGCTGAAAGCCTATGAAATCTTGGATAAGTTGAAAGATCAAGGCATCCGCGCTCCTATGACAATCTATCGGGCTCTTGATGGCCTCGAAGAAAAAGGCATCATTCATAAGCTCGAAGGAATGAATGCATTTGTCTTATGCACGCATGATGGCCCTCACCCGGTGCAGACATTTCTGGTTTGTGAAGACTGCGCGACGGTTAAAGAAGTTGAGCTTGGCGCCCTGGAGTCGGACGTTGTGCCGGCGGTGCGCCGTGCCGGGTTCGACATGCATATAGCCCGTCTTGAAATCAAAGGACTGTGCTCTCGATGCGTGGTAGCGCACGCAAATCATTGACATGGTAAAGACGGCCCTTATTGTTTTTAATACCGCGCCCGCCTAAAGTGTGGTGTACGTATGCGGGAGAGACCGACGTATCTGATCGTTGGCGCCGAAGGAGCAACCGCCCCGGAAACTCTCAGGCAAAAGGACCGCGCGTGCTTTTAAAGGCTGGAAAGTGGTGTTTGTGAACTTTCGCAAACGCCCGCCGAAGGAGTAAGCGTCGCGTTCATTTTGCGCGTATACGTGAAATCTCTCAGGTTCCCGTGACAGCCGGGGTCGTCGCATCAAAGAGCGGCGTCTCGAAGCATGGGAACCGTGATGAAAACAGACCTTAAATATACACCACTGCATCCGCTCCATCTCTCACTCGGCGCCAAGATGGTAGAGTTTGCGGGCTATGACATGCCCGTTCAATATCCACTTGGGGTGATGAAAGAGCATTTGCATACGCGTACTAAAGCCGGCTTTTTTGATGTTTCGCATATGGGTCAGGCGTTCTTAACGACAACCGAATGTGCGTTAGGTGATGAGGGCGCCCACGAGAAAATCGCCGCAGCGATTGAATCGATGGTTCCCGGAGAAATCAGGAAATTGAAGAAAGGCGGCTTGCGTTATTCGGTTTTCTTGAATGAAGAAGGCGGCGTTCTTGATGACTTGATGATAACGCGGCCCGGCCGTGAAGATCTTCAAGGCATGTTGTACCTCGTCGTGAACGCCGCGATGAAGGCGCGCGATTTCGCTTTAATTCAAGAGAAGCTCGCGGGCCGCGCAACCTTAAAAATTGCCGATGACCGCAGCCTTCTCGCTTTACAAGGGCCGGCTGCCTCAGACGCCCTCGAAAAAATGGTTCCGGGCGTGTCTAGTCAGACCTTCATGACGATGAGGCCTTATGAGTGGGCAGGCGTTCCCCTCATTATCAGCCGGTGTGGTTACACAGGTGAGGACGGTTTTGAGATTTCTGTCCCCAACAGCCATGCAGAGGAATTCGCGCGTCTGTTGTTGAGTCATAGAGCCGTGGAAGCGATTGGTCTTGGTGCGCGCGATAGTCTTCGTCTCGAAGCCGGGCTCTGCCTTTACGGTCATGACCTCACCGCGGAGACAAGCCCTGTTGAAGGCAATATCAAATTTGCGATTGGTAAACGCCGCCGACAAGAGGGTGGATTTCCTGGCGCCGAGCGCATTCAACGCGAGCTTTCTGAGGGGCCGTCAAGATTGCGGGTGGGTGTTCTGCCTGAAGGCCGCGCGCCAGCCCGAGAAGGAACAGTGATTCAATCAGTAGACGGCGAGTCTATAGGAGTCATTACTTCCGGTGGTTTTGGGCCCACATCTGGTTGTCCAGTGGCCATGGGGTATGTGACAGCACCCTTCATGGATACGGGAACAGAAGTTCACTTGATGGTTCGGGGTAAGGCCATGCCTGCGCGCATAGCAGACATGCCCTTCGCGCCACATAATTATTTTCGGGGTTAGGAGAAAGAAGAATGATCAAATACACAAATGAACACGAATGGCTGCGCATCGAAGGTGACATTGTCGTCATCGGCGTTACGCCGTATGCTGCCGAACAGCTTGGCGATGTCGTCTTTGTCGAGTTGCCAGATGTGGGCAAGAGCTTTTCGCAAAATGATGATATGGCGGTGGTCGAGTCCGTGAAAGCGGCGTCGGACGTCTATGCACCAATCTCTGGAGAGATCGTGGAGGTGAACGATGTGATTGTTGAAGAGCCGTCCAAGGTGAACGAGGATCCGGCGGGTGAAGCGTGGTTTGTAAAGATGAGAGTAAGCGACTCAAGCCAACTTGATGCATTGATGGATGAAGCTGCGTATAAAGAATTTTTGGAGAACGTCTGATGAAATCCTCCAAAAAGGATTATGCCGCCCTACTTCTGCCCGGCGTTGTTGCGGGTGGCATGCTTGTCACCGTGACAGACAATATCGCGATTCAGGTTGCGGCCTTGTTTGCGATTGGCGTTGCTATTGGGGTTATGCTGACGCAATTGTACTGTCGGCGCCGATGCCAATAAGTATGAATAGACTAGGAACAATAGCATTATGAGATACCTGCCTCTTTCACCGGCTGACCGGGGCGTCATGCTTGATGTTGTAGGGATCGCGACAATCGATGATTTGTTCGCTGATATTCCGGTAAGTGCACTCAATGCAAAATTTAATCTGCCTGAACATCAAGGTGAACTTGAAGTTGAGCGGTCGATGGGGGCAATGGCAGCAAAAAACAGAGCCGCAGGTGCAGGGCCGTTCTTCGTTGGTTGCGGCGCTTACAAACATCATGTGCCGGCGACAGTTGACCACATTATCCAGCGGTCCGAATTCTTGACGGCCTACACGCCTTATCAACCGGAAATTGCGCAGGGTACGCTGCAATATCTGTTCGAGTTTCAGACGCAAGTTGCTGCGCTCACCGGGATGGAAGTCGCCAACGCCTCAATGTATGACGGGTCAACAGGCTGCGCTGAAGCCGCGTTAATGGCGCGCCGTATAACGAAACGAAGGAAGCATATTCTGTCTGGTGCGCTGCACCCGCATTACGCATCAGTAGTGCGCACGAGCTTGGAACTTCATGAGAACATAGTTGTTCCTGCGCCTATTGATATAAAGGGCACGGAAGATCTTGCTTCAATGATTGATGCGGAAACCGCCTGCGTTATCGTACAAAATCCTGATGTTTTTGGGAACCTGCGTGATTTGTCATCACTGGCGGACGCCTGCCACGCGAATGGCGCTTTGCTTGTGGCGGTGGTCACCGAAGCCATTTCACTGGGCGCCGTCAAGAGTCCGGGCGAGATGGGAGCGGATATCGTTGTCGGGGAAGGTCAATCCATCGGTAATGCATTAAGCTTTGGCGGACCTTATGTTGGGCTCTTTGCAACCAGGCAAAAATATATACGGCAAATGCCGGGTCGGCTTTGTGGTGAGACCACGGATATCGACGGCAAACGCGGCTACGTACTGACGCTTTCGACGCGTGAGCAGCACATACGGCGCGATAAAGCGACATCGAATATTTGCACCAATTCAGGCCTCTGCACCCTCGCCTTTACGATCCATATGACGCTGCTAGGCGAGAATGGGTTGCGTCGTCTTGCGATGCTCAATCATGAAGCGGCATGTAAAACGGCAGATATGCTTGGCGGCGTTGATGGTGTTGAGGTTGTGAATAATGCCTATTTCAACGAGTTCACCTTGCGCCTGCCGACAAATGCTGTCGAAGTCGTCG
This sequence comes from Parvularculaceae bacterium, assembly GCA_021776435.1. Taxonomy (GTDB): domain Bacteria; phylum Pseudomonadota; class Alphaproteobacteria; order Caulobacterales; family Parvularculaceae. The sequence goes on from JAJFFW010000098.1 coordinate 29,486, forward strand.
ATGCGCTCGCCGATAGAGGGATTCTGGCTGGTGTCCCTGGTGGACGTTTGTGGCCCGATGTTCCGGAGGCGGATAACCTTCTCATTGTCGCTGCGACGGAGTGCGCGACTGAAGAAGATATTGATCGGTTTTCTGTTGCACTTGGGGAGGTGCTTTAATGTCTAAGATAACCTTCACTGGAAACAAAGCGCTGCAAATAGAGGAGGCGCTCATTTTCGAGGTGAGTGATTTCTCGCGAACAGGCGTTGATCTTCCTGCGCCGACTGGGAAAACAACCCGTCTCGGCGGGGTCGCACGTGAATCCGCTATTGGTCTCCCTGGCCTTTCCGAACCTGAGACCATGCGGCATTACGTGCGATTGTCTCAAAAGAACTATGCAATTGACATGGGACCGTTTCCGCTCGGGTCGTGCACGATGAAACACAATCCACGGCTCAACGAAAAAATGGCGAGGCTTCCCGGTTTTGGTGACATTCATCCTCTGCAACCTGAAAAGACCGTACAAGGTGCGTTAGAACTGATCGATACGCTGGCTTTCTGGTTAAAAGAGCTTACCGGAATGCCCGCAGTTGCAATGTCACCCAAGGCGGGCGCTCATGGTGAGCTTTGCGGCATGATGGCGATTAAAGCCGCACTGGAAGCGCGCGGGGAAAGCGCTACTCGAACGCGCGTCCTTGCGCCAGAATCATCTCACGGAACGAACCCAGCGACAGCGGCGCAATGCGGATTCACAGTTGATAACATTCCAGCGGATTCATCAGGGCGCATCGACCTTGAAGCGTTTCGCGCAAAACTGGGCCCGGACATTGCCGGCGTAATGGTGACGAACCCGAATACGTGTGGTCTTTTTGAGCGTGATATCTGCGCTATATCTGAGGCTGTGCATGAGGCTGGCGGTTACTTCTATTGTGACGGTGCTAATTTCAACGCAATAGCTGGTAAGGCGCGACCGGGTGACCTGGGCGTCGACGCCATGCATATTAATCTTCACAAAACATTCTCAACCCCGCATGGCGGCGGCGGGCCAGGCTCGGGCCCGACTGTGTTTTCAAAGTCGCTGGCGCCTTATGCCCCAGTGCCGAATGTGATTTCCGAGAACGGCGTGTACCGCTTAGTAGAATCATTACAAGCGACGGGCAGTGAAGATGACGGCGTTAAGAGTTTTGGCCGCCTCACTGCCTTTCATGGCCAGATGGGCATGTTTGTACGTGCTCTCGCTTACATGCTCAGTCATGGAATAGACGGAGTCGCTCAAGCGGCAGAGGACGCGGTGTTGAACGCCAATTACGTTCTGGCGCTCTTACGTAAGGAAATGACCCCAGCTTTTGATGGTTACTGCATGCATGAATGTTTGTTCGATGATCGATTCCTGAAGGGTACAGGCGTTGAGACACTCGACTTCGCGAAGGCCATGATTGATGAGGGGTATCATCCGATGACGATGTATTTCCCGCTTGTCGTTCATGGCGCCATGTTGATCGAACCAACGGAGTCTGAATCAAAACACGAGCTGGATTTGTTTTGCGGTGCGTTGTTGTCTCTCGCTAAACGCGCCAAGGCTGGAGAGGTGGATGCCTTCCGGGCTGCACCGGAGCATTCACCGTGCCGTCGTCTCGATGAAACTACTGCGGCCAGGAAACCGATCCTGCGTTGGACACCTCCACCAACTGTGAACGAAGTCGAGTAAGCATGTCCTTCACCATGCCCGGTCTTGTGCGATGGCTTTTTGTGGCGGTGATTTGAAGAAACGGTCGCCAAGGCGTCTGGTCAAATTAAGTCCGGGTTTTTCGATCCATTTATGAATACAAAATGCGGTCACAAGTCCTGCGGTTGTTGCGAGGCAGATCAAGATTATATTGTCGAACCAACCCGGTCCGGCGATGAGAGAGATGAGCTTTCCAATGACCAGTACGACAGGCAGATGGATGAGGTAAAGTGAATAGGAGGCGTCACCTGTGCGCCGCAACCAATGGGGCGCCGTCGTTCTGGATTCCGTTTCGAGTGTGATTGCGCCATAAAGGACGAGCGTGAAGGGCGGAAGAAACAAGAGCACCCGAAGATGCTGATCCTCGAAGACGCCGGGGTAGAGCTGATGTGCAAATAACGCGGTGGGGAGGGCCAACCAAGCGACACCGAGAGCGAAGGTAAGCATTCCAAATCGGGCCGGCCAACGCCGAACAATAAAGGCGATAGCACATCCTGCAATGAACTCGAATGTCAGCGGGCTGAAAGCAATTGCCGTCCAGGCGTTCACTGACCGCCACCCTAATGCATCACCGGCCGCGATCAACACCGCCCATCCAACAATCAAAAACGGCAGTGCACGGCGTGGAAATAAAACAAATAGCGAAAAGACCGCATAGAAATAAACTTCGTGAACTAATGTCCAGCCTACTGTCAGAATAGGGAAAGCCTTATCAGGGAGTAAGAAGGCCGAGGCAAAGGGGTTTACGATTGCCGTGTCTTCACCGAAGAAATATTTTTTGCCTGCATAGAGAACGAGCAGGAGCAGGGTCGCGACCCAATATAATGGGTAGATCCGTGCTCCCCGATTAAACAAAAATCGGCTGCTTGATCGGATGCCTCCACTCATTGCACTGGCGACGTGCACCATCACGAAGCCACTGATCACAAAAAATAAATCGACCCCGGCAACACCCATACGGAACCCATAAAAGAGAAGCTCGCCGCCGCCGCCATAATCAATTTCGGCGCCTTTGATGTGCGCAGCGAAGACGAGAAGCGCTGCGACTCCCCTCAAAGCCTGGATATTCTCGATCTGTTTTTTTTTCAAAACCGGTCCGCCAGTGCAAGCTGCCATGTGAACGCTACAGAGTTTTCTCAGCCTCATAAAGCGTACACATGCTCATGTGGTTATGGCCGTTGTCGCACTCGAGAGGGGGTGGGGTTAAATCCGCCCGCTTTAAGAAAGGTTGCTTCTTCAGGGCGCATTGTGCGCCCCATGGTCGGGTTTCGATGCGGAAAGCGTCCGAACCGTGCGATAATATCGCGGTGTTCCTGGGCATGGCGAAGGTTTGATGAGCCGGGCATGCGTGTTTTGAATAGCGCTACGCACTTGTCTTGATCGGCAAGATTTTCTGAATGCATATACGTCATATAGAAAAACGGTTGGCGGGCAATCGGTGCGATCATATCGAAACGCCTGCCGATGGCGTCATTCGACAGATATCGCGCTTTTTCATCATACGCATAGGCTTGAGCGCGGCCCCGAAAGAGGTTTCGTGAAAATTGATCGAGAATAATGATCAATGCCAGCGCCCCACCTGGACGCACGCGCCATGCATCGAGTCGTCCGGCGCAGGCTTCGGCGTGGAGTTGAGAAAACCGTTTTCTGATTTCGTCGTCGAATGAAGCACTGGTCCAGAACCATTTTCTGGGACCTGCTTCCTTAAACCAAAATTCGAGTACAGCTGTTTCTGCAGCAAGGTGCGTCTTATAGAAGCCGCCGAACATCGACCGTTAATTGAGTTTTGATCGAATGCCGGCGATAGACTTATCAATCAGTGCTGTTTGAGCGCCGGAGTCCATCCGCTCTCGGATAACATTTTTCGCAGCGGCTATTGCGAGATTTGCCGCCTGATTGCGAACCTCTGCGATCGCCTGCGCTTCAGCGCGGGTAATTTTGTCCGCCGCCGCTTTGGTTCGGCGTTCAATTTGTTCGTTGATCTTCTCGCGCGCTTCTTCTCTGAGACGCTGTGCGTCACGCTTTGCTTGTGTGATAATGCTTTGAGCTTCTTCTTCAACTTCGCGTTGGCGACGCTGATACTGCGCTAATATCTCCTGAGCTTCCTCACGAAATGACCTGGCTTGGTTAAGTTCATCGGCAATACGGTTTTGGCGTTTGTCTAAAGCGCCGGTAATCGCCTTATGTGCGCCCAGGCGCCAAAACAATCCCATCACCACTAGAAACGCCAGAAGCGTCCAGAAGCTGAGGTCTTGAAACAAATTATAGCGATCGTGAGAAGCGACTGCGCCGTGCGCTCCTTGAGTGGCGAGTGCGACGATGGTGGCGAGGGGTTGCATAGGGCGTAACTCTCTGCGTTAGATTTTTACAGCGTCAACGGCCGCAGTCGCCGCATCGCGCGAAGGGGCTTCGTCGAGCAGGGCTTGAACAATTGCCTGGGTCGTATCGATCGCGGCTTCACGGACCGCCTGCGCCGCGTTGCTTTTCATTGCGGTGATCTGTTTTTCGGCTGCGTCGATATCAGCGTTTAGCGTTTTTTCCATTTCGGCGTGCAGGGTGTTGATCTCGGCGCCAACCCCTGCGCGGGTGTCAGATGCGATCGCCTGGGCTTTTCCCCGAGCATTAGCGAGCTCTTTCTCGTAAGCATTTTGCGCGTCTTCTGCTTGTCCCTTGAACTCAGCGGCCTGATCGAGATCGTCGGCGATACGGTCGCGGCGTTCCTCGATCATACCGCCAATTCGCGGCAGAAAATGAGTCGCCATCAACGCGAATAGTGCGCCAAAAGTCACGGTCAGCCAGAATAGCTGACTTGGCCACGTCGACATGTCGAGTTGTGGCAAGCCAGCCGTTTCGCCACCATGGGCTTGTGTGGCGGTGACTGTGGCAACTGTCAGTATGAGGGTGGACAAGGCCAGCCTCCTTTCGCGAGGCTTGATGCGTCGATGATTTAGAACGCGTAGAGAATGATCATTGAAATCGCGAAGCCGAGCAGGCCGGTGAATTCCGTCAAAGCAAAGGCGAGCAACATGGTTTGTTGGTTCGCAGCCGCTGCGGAAGGATTACGGAATGCACCCGAAAGAAAGTTACCGAAGATCAAGCCAAGACCCACGCCAGCGCCTGCGAGCGGTATGGCTGCTAGACCGCCGCCGATAAGTTTTGCTGCTTCAGCGTCCATTTTAGAACTCCTATATATCTTGAGCCGTTGATCCCTTATTCGCGGTCGGCCCTTTGGCCGCGAGGGAAACTTAAAACCGAATTAGTGATCGCCCGCATGCACGGCGTCGTTAAGATAAATGCAGGTCAAAATCGCGAAGACGTAGGCTTGTAGAGCGGCAACCAGAAATTCAAGCATGGTGACGGCTACAGCGCCAAGAAATGGCGCAATCCCAAGCAATGAGATGAAACCCCCGGCCCCGATTAGCGAAATTACGAAGCCGGCAAACAGCTTCAAGATGATATGGCCTGCAAACATGTTGGCGAAAAGACGGACAGCCAGGCTAATCGGACGCGATAGGAACGAAATAACTTCGATGGGCACCAGAAGCGGCATCAGCCACAAAGGCAATCCTGACGGGGCAAACAGTTTCAAAAAACCGAACCCATTTTTGTAAAAGCCATAGACGACCACGATGGCAATCGTAAGCATGGCGAGCGCTAGCGTGACGATCAGATGACTTGTTGTCGTGAATGTGTGCAGCGCATGAGGCATGCCGGGCAGCGAAGGAATCAGGCCGAAAAAATTCGCCACCAGAATGAAAATGAAAAGCGAAAAGACATACGGGAAAAATTTACGCCCTTCTGGTCCAATCGTGTCTCTCACTAAATCAAAAACGAATTCGTAAAGGACTTCAGCGATTGACTGCGAGCGACCAGGAATAAGGGCGCGCCCGCGAGTGGCGAAGAGGAAGAAAAGCAAAGTCGCGCTGACCCCTATCACCATCCACATAGCGGAGTTCGTGAAGGAGACATCTAGGTCGCCGAACGAAAGCGGCACAATTCGAGTAACCTCAAACTGCTCCATTGGGCCGGCTGCTTTGAAGTTGGAAACCCCGTATTCCATCATCTCAATCTCTTCCTCACGATCGCTATCCAGAGCGACCGGTTGATCCCGCTCATGTAGTGATTATCCGTCATCGGACGGCGTCTCACTGTTATTAAAGGTGCGGAAGACATTCAAGACGCCCGCCGCAAATCCTAACGCTATGCCAATCAGAAGAAGCCATGGCGTCGTTCCGAGCAGCCTGTCGAACAACAATCCGAGCAGGACACCGATAAATAAGCCTGCAAGCAAATCCGCTGTGACGCGCAACGCGCGTCCCATCGCTGCACCGCCTGATCCACTCGATGTTTCTGCGCCCGATTCTTCGCCGCGAACGGCTTTCAAACGGTCGCCGAAGTCATCCAGCGAAGGCGGATCTTGCTTGTCGGCGTTATTCGCCATGTAGCATGCCCGAAGAGAAGCGCAACGAATGCCGCGCCTGAAATTCGCGCGGAACTTAACGACGGTGCTGCGGCGCGTCAAGCAAGGGATTTAAAGAATAAGCCATTGAAGGAAAAGAGTTTTTTGCGGTGCGGCGAGACGACGCTGTGATTACTCGGCTGCAGCGAGCTGTTCGGCCTTCGTCAGGTCTACAGAAACAAGTTGACTGACACCTCTTTCAATCATGGTGACCCCGTAAAGGCGGTTCATCCTCGACATGGTTAGGGCATGGTGTGTGATGATGATAAATCGAGTTTCTGTCTCATGCGCCATCTCGTTCAGAAGGCGGCAGAAACGCTCAACATTAGCATCATCAAGTGGGGCATCCACCTCATCCAGAACGCAAATAGGCGCAGGGTTCGCCATAAATACTGCGAAAATAAGCGCCGTCGCCGTAAGTGCTTGTTCGCCGCCCGACATCAAGGACATGGAAGCGAGCTTTTTGCCCGGTGGAGAGGCGAATATCTCTAGTCCCGCTTCAAGTGGGTCTTCAGCATCGATCAAGCGTAATTCAGCCTGACCGCCATTGAACAAAGCGGTAAAGAGTTTAGTGAAATTCGTATTGACTGTTTCGAAGGCGCCAAGAAGTCGCCCTCGCGCCTCGCGGTTCAGGCCGCCGATTGCAGCACGTAGCTTCCTGATTGCGGCCTCGCAGTCTTCTCGTTCCCGCCCAAGATCTTCGAGCCGCACAGCCAATTCGCTCATCTCTTCATCGGCGCGCAGATTAACGCCGCCAAGGTTTTCACGCTCTCGCTTGTAACGCTCTAACTTTCGGTCGACATCATCGCGAGAGGGCAGTTCCTTGCCCTCTTTATGTTCTGCGATTTCGAGAAGTTTATCCGGTGTCGCATCACAGCTCTCTTGGGCGGCAAGAATTGCTTCCTCAACGCGGATTCGGGCGGCCTCTGCCTGGGCGTCAAGACGTGCTCTGTCTTCGCGGGCTTCCGCTGCCGCACAATCAGCCGCCTTTGCGGCTTTATCGACTTGCTGACTCTTTTCAACTGCTTCCGCTAGAGCGTCCGCCGCTTCTGAGCGGCGCGCTTGGGCTTCGCCAATTTGATCAAGAAGCGCTTTCCTTTTTGCCTCGATTTTAATTGGTTCGCTTTTCGCCGATTCCTGAGAGGCGGTGGTCTCGTTCAGTCTTTGTGCGAGATCTTCATTTCTACGTTTTGCTGTTTCGCTGCGATTCACCCAAACGCCGCGCTCACGGGCAATTGCTTCAAACCGTTCGGCCCGCATTTGGGCTTCCCGCGCGAGATCATTATGAGCGGCGCGGGCCTCAGCGGCTTGCCCTCTCGAGTGCGTTAGCGCTTCTCGCGCAGCCGCTAGCCCTTGGGCGAGCATCGCGGGTTCGGGCAGGGCGTTGGCTTCTTCACGCAACGTTTCAAGAACACCCGTCGATTCCATGAGGTCGCCGTTTAGGCGATCAAGGTTTTCATCAATAGATGAAATGCGCGCCGAAGCCCGTTCATGTGCGCGTTCAATTTCAGCTAGCTTGGTGCGCGCCACATCCAGCGCGCGTCCGGCTTTTGCAAAAGCATCCCGAGTTTCGCGTTCATGTGTTTGGCTCTGCGAGAGTTCTGCCGCTGCTGCCTCATGATCTTCGCAGGCTTGCTCCGCCCGCAGTGTGGCGCCTTCGATATCCAGTTCGAGGGCATGCAATCTATTGCGTTGTTCAAGCCTGACAGCCGCTGCCGTTTTTGCTTCGGCGTGCGCCACATACCCATCCCAACGCCATAAATCCCCATCACGGGAAACCAAACGCTGGCCAGGATTGAGTGTAATCTGTAAGCGCTCTCCGACTTCTCTATCAACAACGCCAATCATGTTCAGGCGGCGAATAAGTTCAGGCGGTGCAGTGACAAAGCGGATCAAAGGCGCCGCTTCTTCGGGCAGGGTCACATCGACCGGCATTCTGCCTACTGATGACCAGTGAGCTGGCGCCGCCTCGTCGATTGAGGCGGACAAATCATCACCGAGCGCAGCGGCCAGTGCTGTCTCCAGGCCGGGCTGGACTTCGATTTCGCTAATGAGAGTTGGCCAATCGCCGATCTCATGGGTGTCGAGAATGCGTTGTAGCCCGTCGCGTTCGGCACGGATTTCCGAAAGGGTTTTTTCTGCTTGCTGGCGCGGCGCGCGCAAAGCGAGTTCTTTTTCCTGGGCTCGGGCGCGATCTTCCTCTGAGCGGTGGACGGCGCCGTCGACAGCTGTGCGAGCCTCCTCAGCATCGGAGAAGAGGTTTTTTGCGTCTTCGAGTGCGCTGGCCTGCTCAGGCGTCGGTTCAATGCGGGTGCGCTCATCTTTCAGAGCGGCGATTTGAGAAGAATCTCTTTGTGAGCGTCGTTCAGTAGATTCGATATTTGCGTTCAGCGCGCGCCGTTTTGCGTCGAACTCTGCTGCTTCCCCACTTTTTGCTTCAAAAGCGCGTTCGCTCGTGGCGAGCGCTTCTGCAGTGGTCGCCATAGCTTCAGCAGCGTCAGCTAAACGTCCGGTTTCGGAACTTTCTCGGATTCGCAAGCCCGCTTCTTCACGGTTGAGAGTCTCAACCGCTTCTTCAGCATCTATCAACAGTCCTTTTTCGCGCTCAGTGTCTGCGCTTAGGCGCGTAATTTCGTGTTCTATACGACTGATTTCAATCGCAGCACGGCGCGCTTCCTCGTCGAGCCCTTCGCGTGCGACTGTCAGACGGTGAAGGGCCGCGGCGGCTTCCGCTTCATTCAGGCGAAGCGGGTCCAAGGCTTCATGGGCCTCGGTTTGAGCTATGGAAACAGCTGCCGCCGCGCGTGCGGATTCTTCAACCAGACGGGAGATTTCAGCAAGATCTTTTGCCGTCTCTTGTTCGTCGTTAACCGCCTCGCGCAAGCGTAAATGAGCAGCCATCGCTTCCGCTCGGCGGATATCGCCAGAGACATTGCGATAGCGCGCAGCCTGACGTGCCTGGCGCGCAAGCGCTACGCGTTGTGCATCGAGCTCTGTGATAACGTCATCAAGACGCTCTAGGTTCTGTTCTGTGGCGCGCAGCCGTAGCTCTGCTTCGTGTCGGCGCGAGTGAATACCAGATATGCCGGCGGCCTCCTCGAGGAGGCGACGTCTGTTTTGGGGCTTGGCGCTGATGAGTTCAGCCACTTGCCCTTGCCGAACGAGCGAAGGTGAATTGGCCCCGGTTGACGCGTCCGCAAACAACAGCTGAACATCTTTTGCGCGCACCTCCTTGTTGTTCACCCGATAGATCGAGTGTGTCCCATCCTCCTTTTTCAGGATACGTCGGGAGATTTCGATGGTTTCTGAATCATTGTACTCTGCTGGTGCTGAGCGGTCGGCGTTATCGAGCGTCAGGATCGCTTCCGCCCAGTTCCGCGCCGGACGCATGCTGGTCCCGGAGAAGATGACATCCTCCATGCCATCACCGCGTAGTGCTTTGGCTGAGGTGGCGCCCATGACCCAGCGCAACGCTTCGAGGATATTTGACTTGCCGCATCCATTCGGTCCGACGATGCCCGTCAGGCCTTCACGGATCTCAAAATCGGTGGGTTCCACGAAGGATTTAAACCCGACAACTCGTAGATTTGTTAGCTTCACGTGTCGTTTCCTGACGCCATACGCCCCACGAACCCGAACGGTTTGGGGTTGATGCGCTTACTGTCGAGGGAGCGCCGATTCTTAACGGACGCCAAGCGTGAGTTTTCCTATTCGGGCGTCTTTTCGGCTGCCTTTTTAAGCTCTTCGTCTACGACCTCTTCATAATTTTTGATCGATTGCGCAATATCGTCATTTAACCGAATATTGCGCTTCTCTCCGTTAAAAATGAAGCTTGGCGTGCCTGTCACGCCATATTTGGTTTTGCCTTCTTTCACATTCGCTTCGACCAGCTTGGGGAGTTCATCTCGTCTCAAGCAAGCGTCGAAGGCTTCTTCATCCATACCGATCTGGGCTGAAATTTTCAACAATTCGAGTTTGGGATCTTCGCCAAAGATCCATGTTCTCTGTGTCTTAAAAAGGGAATCCACCACCGTGAAATAGGCGTCCATTCCGCCTTTATCGGCAGCGCACCGCGCCACAACCGAACCCACCAACGATAGCCCGGCGGGCGGGGTTGGCATCTCACGAAAAGTAAGGCTCATCAGGCCAGTATCGATATATTTTTCTTTGATCGCAGGAAGAATGTCTTCATGAAATGCAGCACAATGCCCGCAAGTTACAGATGCATATTCAATTACCTTCACAGGCGCGTCGGGATTGCCCATTATCATCTCTGACAATGCTCCAACATCGGAGCCTTCATCACTGTTTCCAGACGCTGGTGAGCCTTCGCCGGATGTTGGGTCCGACGAAGCCTGGCCACAACCGACAATAAACACGGGGATCGCAACCATAATGGCGCGGTGGAGAAATGAGGTCATCGGGCGAGCCTTTCTGGAACACAGGAGCAATGAAGAAGATGCCGATGGCCATATACCACAGCAAATGTCAGTTCATGAAAATTGCCCAACCGGCGTCTGGACGCAAGCCCCATAGCCGGATGATTCAGGGGCAAAAAATTAATATTTAGTCGTTTTCAGTACGCTTTGTGACAGATTCGTGCATACGAATAAGCGCCTCTTCCAGGCTGGATAACGGTCCATCCCCAGCCTTGATGTCCGCCTTGAGTTCCGCGCTTTTTATCTTTTGATGAGTGCCGCCGCTTTGGCGAATCGAGACCCGCGCTATGGTATCCGGGCCAAGAAGCCTGTTCACGTGGTCAATAATTTCGCCGGCTTGAAACTGAGTTTGGGCTGCAGCGGCGCCATTTGCGACGATGATTTCCAGTGTTCTCGCCGTTCGCCCGCCTGTCAGCCTGCCAGGTCGGCATATCTTGGCGATTTCCTTTCCGACGATGGTCGGCCAGTGATCTGCGAGCGCGGGGTCAGCGAATCTGGTTTTTTTTGCAAGCAAAGAGAAAACAGCCGCCGTGTAACGGCTCAATTGAGGCGCTGGGCGGCGAGCGGCCCTCGTTTTAACCTGGTCTCGGGGTGACAAAGATGCTCTCCAGGGGTTTTCTAACTCAGCAGCGTTTAGCATAACCGCTGACAGTGTTCGCTCAAGCCGATATTGATCCACTCAAAACAAGCGCCGCAATGGCGCTGTTGGACTGGTATGGCCAAAACGCCCGGATCCTGCCCTGGAGGATCGGCCCAGAAGAGATAAGTGCGGGGGAAAAACCAGATCCCTATCATGTCTGGCTGTCGGAGATCATGTTGCAACAAACGACAGTCGCCGCGGTGGCGTCTCGTTACGTCGAATTCCTCGAGCGCTGGCCCACAGTTGAAGCGATGGCGGGTGCGCCGGTTGAGGACGTGCTCGGGCAGTGGGCGGGGCTCGGTTATTACGCCAGAGCGCGTAATCTTCATAAATGCGCCGTCGTAATTGCGAGCGAGCAGGGTGGAAACTTTCCTGATACAGAAGAAAAATTACTTGAGCTCCCCGGCATTGGCGAATACACGGCAGCAGCGATCGCCGCCATCGCATTTGACAAACCAGCGGTGGTTATCGACGGTAACATTGCCCGCATTGTTTCCAGGTTGTTCGCTATTGAGACGCAGCTTCCTGCAGCCAAACCTGAGATCAAGCGTCGCACGGCGCAGATCTGGCCAGCCAAACGTTCTGGCGATTTTGCGCAAGGCTTGATGGATCTCGGGGCGGGAATTTGCAAACCCAAATCACCGCTATGTCATGAGTGTCCAATTTCATCCGTCTGCGATGCATATTCCCTGGGTTTGGTGGAAAGATTCCCTATAAAAGCCCTGAGAAAAGTAAAGCCACAACGCAAAGGTGTCGTTTTTGCGCTTCAGAACGCAAAGGGCGAGGTGCTTTTTGAGCGCCGTCCCGAAAACGGTCTGCTTGGCGCAATGCTTGGTCTTCCCGGTTCGCCCTGGGCTGAAGAAGCATCTGATGATGCGCTTGTCCATAAGCCTGTCCGTGCTGATTGGGCTCTTGTCGGGGAGGTTACGCACACTTTCACCCATTTTCATTTGGCCCTGGATGTTTTCATTGCGAATGCTCCGCAAGGGTTTCGCCGTAGCGTTAAGCAACAATGGATAGCGCCAAATCAAGCGAGGCTTCCAACCGTGATGAAAAAGGCGGTAGAGTTGGCGAAGAACAATCTGACGCTAAAAACTTAAAGGGGTTGCATAATGCTTATACGATTGATCGCACTTGCTGTTTTCGCGCTGAGTGTTGCGGCGTCCGCGCAAGCGAGTGAACGGGAAGGTGATTACCTTTATCGAGTGACGACCGTGCGCGCGGATGTTGGTAAATTGTCTGACCTGCTCGTCTGGGTCGCTGATATGAAGGCCTCTGGTTATTTTGCCGAGACGGGTGAACATCCGCCTTTTGTTATGCGGCACTCTCAAGGCGACCAATGGGATTTGCTGATGATCTCTCCAATGGAGAGCATGACGGCTTATCACTCGAAGTCGGCCACGAAGCGCCGTGCTAAGGCGCGAGAAAAATACGCAGAGAAAATGGCGCCAGGTTTCGCGCTCATTGCCTTTGGCGAAGATCACTTCGCCTACGGCCCCCCGTTGGTGGAACTTGAGCGGGAATTTGCCGAGAACGGGTTTTTCCATATTGAAATGTTCGAAGCCGCCGCAGGTAAGGCCGGCGAGCTTGTCGATCAACGGCGCATGGAAAACGCTTATCTTGGCGCCACCGGTCAGACGACAAATATGATTTTCCGCCGTGCCGCGGGCTCCGACGTCGATGTTTTCACTATCGGGTTTCACGAAAATCTCGTGGCCTTTGCCGCCCCGTCTGGCGCTAGCGCTGAAGAGGCGGAAACGGCCGCGAAAGAGGCTGGGTTTAAGAATCGTGCTGATATCTCGTTTTATCTCCGTTCTCTCATTTCCGGTCATCACGACACGCTCGCGGTCAAAGTAGAGTGAAGCGGATTGAGGGCTTTCGTTGATATTGCAACGTAATTAAATCACGCGATCGCCGCCTACTTAATGTATGAGCATGATTGTGTTGGTGTAAAATCACCGATCATATGAACGCTCGGCTATACGCTTCTGATGTATAGAGCGTAGCAAAATGCACCTATTTGAGATAGATTAAATCGGTGAAGCGTTAATTGCGTTACTACAGCTCACTGCACGTGCGGGCGTACGTGTGAGGATGCATTTGTAGGCATTAACCCTTGGGGGAAGAAATGAAGCCAACCTCGCAATTATATTGCGCGGCCCTTGCTTTGATTGCATGGGCTGCTCTCGATTCGTCAGTATCAGCCCATAATCCTGTGGGCTCTGATAGAGCTGGTGAGCTATCAGCGTTCGCTAATCAATCTAATCTGGTTTTTGTCGGTCGCGTTGCGAGCGTCGATTACAGATTGTCAGAATCAAGCACCGAGGGCGATGGTGCGATTCCTTATACAACTGTGACATACGCGGTTGATGAAATTTTTCGTGGTGACTTAGTCGGGCAAACATTCACTATGCGGTTCATTGGCGGACCCAATGGAATGGGCAGGTTTTTAGATGTTAGCGGTGTACCGCAATTCGAGCAGGGCGATCAGGACCTGTTGTTTATCTCAGGCAATGGGGAACAGGCTTGTCCGCTGGTGTTGTGTGAGTGGGGTCGGTTCAGAATCCACGAAGGCGGAGTATACAATGCCAAAGGTGCGCCTGTGCGCGCAGTTATCAAGAATAACGTGATAGCTCGGGGCCCCGTGCCGAGTGAGTTTTTATCATTTCGGTTTCCCGCTCCGCGCTTCGACGATCTAATACGGAATCCTGAAGTGCAGGCTCTGATCAAAGAACAAAATATGCCTCTGGATCAATTGCGTGAACGCTATGAGAGTGAAGCGCCTAAGCAAATTGAAATCAGTGCGGGTCTTGCCGATCTCTCTAACAAAAATGATGCGTCTAAGGATATTAAGGTGAGGCCGACGCTTCGCCAGCAATTGAAGCGGACGCCGGTTCAACCGATCAAACCACAACCTGTTGAACGTCAACTCAAAAAACCTTTGCGTACTCTTGAGGAAAAAGCGGCGACGGTCATTACACGGCCAGATTTACAAATTGCGGCAATCGCTACGACGCCTGATGATTTGCCTGACGGCCCAATGGCCATTGAGGAATTCATCAGCCATGTCAAGCGTATTGCTGGTGATGTTGAACGTCAGCCTCAGCTCATAGAAAGCATCGATTTTGATGCCCTCATCTATTTCACTCCGCCGAATCAATCCGTGCCGCAAAGTGTCGAAGCCGGGAAATTTGATTCCGGACAGATGACGCCTGAGGACCGGGCTGAATTCGAAGCCCTTCAAAAGCAGGATTTTGATCCCGTCATCCGGCGCAAATAGCGCCCGACAGTCGAATTACAGCTATTCAAAGGAATTAATATCATGCGGAAGATGTTAGGATTTCTCAGCGCATTGATCGTGCTCACGCTCACTACACCCGTTTTTGCTTACGGTTACAAAACGTGCTTGGGTGAAAAAATAAAGTGGAATTCAAACTCCAAAACGCTTCGTGCAAGCAGTACGAGTTTCCCGTCCGGTTACTGGCGTGATGGACTTCAGGACGGTATCGATAAGTTCAACCTCAATCCCAGTAAGTTTCGTTACGCATTGACGACAGATAGCGGTGGCGTCGGTCGTAACAATGGCCAAAGCGAAGCTTGGGGTGATAGCGGTTCGATCATGCAGGGCGCGCCGGCGATCGCCTATTCCAATTGGACCTGCTACTGGTTCTTTGGCGATCACGTGCACATGGACGAGGTGGATGTCATCTTCGAATATGGCGCGCCATGGCAGTGGACGGCGAATTCGACCAAGTCATCGCTGATCCGCTATACTGGCAGTTTACGGCCGTTGCAGACGACAGCGGCGCATGAGTTCGGTCACGGGTTGAAACTCAACCACGTCAACTACGAGTACAATATTATGGGTACGGACTTTGAGCACATTCATGTCAATGGCTCGACCGCGCGCGCCTATATGGGTGAAGACGCCGCCGATGGGGCGGTCTTTCTTTATGGAACCCGTTCCGAAAGCTGGGAGGATGTCGGCGTCGTGCACTGGAAATATTCAGGCCCGTCCGGCGAATATTCCGACCATACGAAAACCAAAGTCTATAATTCGGCGGGCGGCAATCTGCCGACATTCACGGTCAATGGCGAAACCGGTTATCGCGTCAGTCCAGGCCAGACGGTGAAGCTCGAACTGACTTACGAAAACAACGGCAAGAGCTATCAGGGCAATGTCAAGGTCGGCTATTTCGTCTCGACCAATGATTATATCAGCACCTGGGACCGCAGGATCGGCGGGTCGACATTCACGCTGGGTCGAAACGACGTCTATACGACGACCAAGACGCTGACGATTCCGGCCGACCTCGATACAAACCGAAATTACTGGATTGGCGCTGTTGTTGATGAAACAGGGTCGATCAGTGAAGCGGTCGAATGGAACAACGCAACCTATGTTCCAATTCGCGTACAATGAGGGGGTGCGTCTATTGACTGGGAGGGGCGTGTTGCCCCTCCTTTTTCTTTAGTCAGGATTTCATCTCATTGCGCATTTTTTCGCGCAGAAAATCGATTGGCTTGAGGCCGGTTTTCTGCTCGAAGTGCCAGTACGTCCAGCCATTGCAAGCCTCTGAATTTTGCACATGGGCGCCCATCTTGTGGATCGAGCCTTGAACGGTGACGCCGTCTGGACCCTTGACGGCAAGCGATCCGTCGGCGCGCACTTTGGCTGAATGATTCCTGCGCGGAGAATATAATTTCGCGCCGGGCTTGATCAGGCGATGTTCGACCACTGTGCCGAAAGGCACGCGCGCCGCCGCCTTGGGTGAGGGTTGCGTTTTTAGGTCTTCGCCATCAAGCGACTTGACCTGCTCGATGCGTTTTTTTGCCGCCGCGATATAGGTTTTGTCACGCTCAATACCAATAAAGCGCCGACCAAGATGTTTTGCCGCCGCGCCAGTGGTGCCGGATCCAAAAAATGGGTCGAGCACCACATCGCCGGGCATGGTTGAGCCAATCAGCACCCGATAAAGTAGGGACTCAGGCTTTTGCGTCGGGTGTGTTTTCACCCCGTTCTCATCTTTAATACGCTCGCCGCCAGTGCAGATCGGAAATTCCCAATCAGAGCGCATTTGCAGATCATCATTTGCAGTTTTAAGCGCTCTATAGTTGAAAGTGTATTTCGATTTTTGCGATTTTGCTGCCCAGATCAGTGTCTCATGGGCGTTTGTGAGTCGTGTGCCGCGAAAGTTTGGCATCGGGTTGGTTTTTCGCCAGATGACATCGTTCAAAATCCAGAAGCCTATATCCTGAATAGCCGTCCCAACACGGAATATGTTATGGTATGAGCCAATCACCCAGATCGCTCCATCAGGCTTCAGAACGCGGTGGGCTTCGCCCAACCAGCTGCGAGTGAACGCGTCATAGGCGCTGAAACTGTGAAACTTGTCCCATTCATCATCGACACCATCGACACGGGAATTATCCGGACGCGTCAGCCCTTCGCCGAGTTGAAGGTTGTAAGGCGGGTCGGCAAAGACAAGATCGACGCTGTTGTCGGGCAGGGCGCGCATCGCCTCAATGCAATCACTTTCGATGATTGTATCGAAGTATTTTTCGATGGCGGGTGTTTTCCTTTTTGTTGTTGTTGAACTTTTACGCACCGGCATCGTCGCACTCCTGACTGAATTGAGGCGGCAGTCTGATTCGGCGTCGAGTCCACGTCAACAGCAGTGGCGAATTATTTTTTGGATTCAATGCGTTAACAGGTTAGTAACCAAAGTTAACGCCACCCATTAATATAGATCAGGTGAAGAGTCCGCATACAACATATTGTGGATTGGCGCGAAAGAGCGACGATGATGAGGGGTAACGCCATAGCGCTCTAAAGCCTTTTTATGGACAGGGACGCCATAGCCTTTATTGCGCTCCCACTCATATTCCGGGAAGTCACGTGCGAGTTCGCGCATCATCCGGTCGCGCGTCGTCTTGGCGATAATGGACGCCGCGGCGATAGAAAGTGAGATGGCGTCGCCCTTGACGAGCGTATAGGCGGGGCATCTGAGTTTCGGTTTGATCTTCCCGTCGACCATGCAAACGGCAGGGCGAACCGGTAAATTCGCTGCCGCGCGGCTCATGGCGAGCAAAGTCGCCTGCAGGATATTGATGCGGTCAATTTCGCCGACGTCCGACACGCCAACCCCGATTTGCGCTGTCTTCCATAAAGCCGCAGCCACTTCGCCGCGTCGCTTTTCCGAAAGCGTTTTTGAATCCCGGATGCCGTCTGGCGTGTTGGCTGGATCGAGAATGACAGCCGCCGCCACGACAGGCCCGGCCCATGGGCCTCGTCCCGCTTCGTCAATGCCTGCGACCGGCGTGCGCAGGGTCTTCTCAATTTCGAAGGTTGGCGTCGGATGTGCCATGGTTCTTAATTGAGGGTGATTCTTCGCGAAGGCAGCGCCGGTTTTTCAAGGGCGATTTTAAGGCATTATCGAGGACGAGCAGGTCTATCTTGCCCCGAAACTTTCCGTCGGCGCCCTTGAAGACCCTGAAAGAACTATTATGCCAATTTTTATATCGTTATGGAGTGCGGCTTGGCATTGCTGGTAATGAGTGCTGCTCTTGTAAAATCGTGATAGACGAGGCAGGCTTACAAGGTAGTATTAATTCTGCGAATTAATACATACGCTCCGACATCGTTCGTTGCGGGTGATGATTGTGAAAACATTATTTTTTGGTATTACCGGTTCAGCGTTATTGCTCATTACATTCTTGGGGTTACCGGGAACGGCTATGGCAGAGAGTGTTCCGCAGGCCTGTTATGACGGGTATAATTTTCTAAAGTCGGGAGACTACAAAAAATCAGTAAACAAACTTACCAGATGTCTGGAAGCAAACTCTCTTGATGCAGAAATAAAAGCCACTGCCTATTATAATCGCGCGTCTGCTTATTATTTACAAAGTTTAGCAGAGGAAGATTGGGAAAAGGCCGACAATATTAATGAAAAAGCTCTCAATGATGTTGAAAAATCCATTGAATTGGATCCGGGTTATGCGAAAGCCTATTGTCTTAGGGGCTGGATTTACCTTGATTTATCCTGGGGGGAATTTGGGGACGAGGATATTGATACAGGCATGAAGTTGGGCGCTACAAAAGAAGAGTGTTCATACACTTACACGGAATGAAAATTAGCGCCTCTAATCGTCAAACAGCGCGAGCTGCCCGCTAACATTCGCCGGCACGCGGAATTGCGACAGATCGAGCGGAGTTCGCTCGCGGTCGAGGCCGAAGCGGATCTTTGCAGCCCGCTGGCGTTGGCCGATCAGTTGTGCATACGGCGTTTTTATCTCGTTGCCGCGCGACCATTGCGGATCGTAGTCCCGACCGCCATTCATGTCGCGAATATGGCGCATGATACGCTTGGCGCGCGCCGGCGCGAAAGCTTCAAGCCATTCCCGAAAAAGCGAAGAGACCTCACGCGGCAGCCGTAATATTGTGTAGGCGGCAAACGTTGCACCAAATGACGAAGCCTTTTCCATAATCGCCTCCATCTCGTCATCGTTAAGCCCTGGGATCATCGGCCCGGTCATAATGCCGGTGACGACGCCGGCGCCGGCGAGGCGTTTTATCGCTTCAAAACGTTTGGGCGGGGCGGATGCGCGCGGCTCCATCGAGCGGGCGAGCTTTCTGTCTTGAGTCGTGATCGAGATCATCGCGCGCGTCAGATTGCGCGCCGCCATCGGCGCGAGAATGTCGAGATCGCGCGCGATAAGATTTGATTTCGTCAGTATGGTGACGGGATGATTGAATTTCGAAAATACCGCCAGAATGCCGCGCATAATTTGAAATTTGCGTTCTATCGGCTGATAAGGATCAGTATTCGTACCCATGGCAATTGCGCGAGGCGTATAGTTCGGATTAGCCAGTTCTTTTTCCAGCAGCTTTGCGGCCGATGGCTTTGCAAACAGTTGGGTTTCGAAATCCAACCCCGCGGACAGGCCCATATAGGCATGGGTCGCGCGCGCAAAACAATAGATGCAGCCATGTTCACAGCCGCGATAGGGGTTGATCGACCGGTCAAAACCTACATAAGGCGACTTGTTGAAGGTGACGATTTTGCGTGGGGTTTCAATCGTGACGTTGGTGCGCAACGGCGGTAATTCCTCCCCCTCATCAACAGGGCCGTGGCCCCAGCCATCATCAAAACGCTCTCGTTGCTCTTTTTCGTATCGCCCGGACGTGTTGGAGCTCGCGCCGCGCCCTTTCCCTTGGGATGGCGGTCGGCCCTCTGCGGTCGGGCGGGGAGGGCTGAAGGGAAGGTGCGCGGCGCGAGCCATGACGGACATGTATCAAATGAATTAGAACAAAACAAGAACTAATTTCTCATAGCTCAGCGTAAATTGATGATAACGGTGCTTTGCCTTCACGCTCGAGCCAGATATGGAAATGGTTGGATTCACATGGCGCGCCGTTGCATGATCTCTGTTGTTATTCCGACATTAAATGCTTCGACGCGGTTTTCAGCCTGTCTTGAAGCCCTGGTCGGGTCCGCGATTGGCGGTGTGGTGCATGAAGTCATTATCGTTGATGGCGGGTCGACAGATGCGACAGTCCAAATCGCCGACGCCTTCGGGGCGAAGGTCTTAACGGCCAAGCCGGGGCGTGGCGGGCAATTACGCACCGGGGCTGGCGCCGCCAAGGGCGACTGGCTCTTGTTTTTGCATGACGACACGGTGCTCGACGAAGAGTGGGTTGATGACGCGTTGGATTGCATCAGAAGCGGTGATCATAAAGTAGGCGTCTTTACGCTTCAATTTGATGCGTCAGGCATCGCGCCGCGCATTGTCGCTGCGGGAGCAATGTTTCGCACCAAGTATTTTCAAAGTCCGTATGGGGATCAAGGATTACTGATTTCCAAACAGCTATATGAAGAAATTGGCGGGTTCAGGGATATGCCCCTATTTGAAGACGTTGATATTATTCGGCGGCTTGTTCGGGCAAAAGGACGTGACGTGCTTCGCGTTCTTGAAGCCAAAGCCGTGACGTCCGCAGATCGTTATGAGCGTGAAGGGTATTATAAACGAGTTTTGAAAAATTTCTGGTTGCTTTTGCGGTATTACGCAGGCGCTTCGCCAGAAGCGTTGGCGAGGGCATATCGTTAATGTATGGAACGGCATTCATTTTCGTTAAGGCGCCGCAGGCAGGCCGGGTTAAAACCAGACTAGGGCGAGAAATTGGTATGGCTCGCGCCGCAGCACTCTTCCGTATCATGATGAAAAAAACTTTGACGGAGACGATTTCTGGTCCGTGGCGTACAGTCTTGGCGGTTGATCCACCATCCGCTTTAAGGGGTTGGGAGATTTACTGGCCGAGCGCGATTCCACGTGTCTCACAAGGGCCGGGGAACCTTGGTGATCGAATGGCGCGCATGATTAAATGGGCGCCGCCGGGACCCGTTATCATTATCGGCGCGGATGCGCCGCAAATGAGAACGCGCCATATAAGGAAAGCGTTTTCAGCGCTAGCTCGCAAAGATGCAGTATTTGGACCTGCTGACGATGGCGGTTACTGGCTGATTGGTCTCTCACGCCGCCGCGCTGCGCCGCACCTGTTCAAGAGCGTTCGCTGGTCGAGTCCGCATGCCCTGGAAGACACCTTAAAAAACTTGCCGGATTCGTTTTCTGTTCAGTTTCTAGAATCTCTACGTGATGTGGATGAAGCAGCTGATCTTGAAATAATGAATGGCTTTGGCTCCCGCAAATAATGTCTCTCATGCGCGATGAGAACTTAATCGTTGACGATAAAAACGACCCCGCCCTCCAAAGGGCAGTCCAGTATATTATCGATCTTCTCTATACCTCTGTTCTTATGGGCAGGCGGTCGAGCGTCCGCCGCACCATAAGCGCTCCGACGACGCCGGCGACGAGATAGGAAATGCATGCGGCGGCAAAAATACCTTCCGGCCCACTCATCCGTGAAAAGATGATGCCGAGAGGGATATAGAGTGCGATAAACCTAAGCGTTACAACGCTCGTTGCAATGACCGGTCTGGAAAGCGAATTAAAAACGGACGTAGAGGCGAGCATCAGCCCTGCGCCGACAAAACCGGCTGTGGCAAAGGTGAGGTAATGCGCTGACATCGCTGCGATCGCGGGATCTTTTGTAAACAAGCCTGACATTGTGCGCCCGATGAACAATGAGGCGAACAATGTCACCGCCCCCCATGCAATCGCGAAACGCCATATCCAGGTTTCGGTTTGTTTCAAACGATCATAACGGCCCGCCCCGAAATTCTGTCCAACAAAAGGGGAAACGCCGCCCTGCAATGCCCAAAACGGTATTAGAAATAATGCTTCAAGCCGGGCCCCGACAGCGAAAGCGGCGACGGTGTCTTGCCCCCATTCCGCTAGGAGGCGGGTCAAAACGGCGGCAGACAACGGAGTGACAATTTGAGTTGCGACGGCTGGGACACCGATTGCGAGGACGGCCTTTACGCTTGGCCAAAAGTCCTTGAATACGCTCAGTCGAAAATCAAACAGCCTTTCACGGAAATGCAGAATGAGAAGAGTCGCGATTGTCATCGTTGTCCGCGAGGCGACAGTGCCCCAGGCCGCTCCGGCAATATCTAGCTGAGGAAACCCCCACAGACCGAAGACGAGGAGTGGTGAAACCATCGCATTCATCGCCGCGCCGGCGATCATCACGGCCGATGGAATGATCATTTCACCTGTCGCCCGCATGAAACCCTGAAGGATGATCGGCGATAAAATGACCGGCAGGCCGCCATAGAATACAGTCATATAACCACGAATATGACTGATCACTTCGGGCTCGGCGCCGAGGAGCGCGAATAAGGGGTCAATCGTCACCTGACCGAGGGCAGACAAGCAAAGCGTGATCACGACGACAAGGATGAGCGTGTTTGTTGCGAGACTCCGTAGATGAGTTTCATCACCCGCCCCGATCGACTGGCTCATCACGGCTGTGGCGCCTGCGGCTAATCCGAACGCGATGGAACTGAGGGTCAGTATTACTGGAAAGCAAAAGCCGATCGCCGCGAGTTCGGTCGCTCCGAGCCTGCCGATGTAAAATGTGTCGATAATATTGAAGGCGAGAACAGAAAAAAGCCCGAGCGTCGTAGGCCAGGCGAGCGCCCATAGTGTTATTCCCACTGGGCGATTGGTCAGGCGCGGGCCGCGTTTTTCCCGGAGTGGTGGTGGTAATTTTTCGGTAAGGGCGATGCCATGGCCGGTCATTGACGAGGCTATAAGCTGGATGAGTGTTGGGCGCCAGTAATGGAACCCTGAAATAGGTATTTGTGCCGCTGTTCGTCATGTCTCCCTTCGTTGACGCGGTTGTCGTAACAGTGACAAGCTTGCAGTGGTTAAAGCGCCGGGCGAAAAAGTGGCCCTTCGACAAGCTCAGGATGAGGTCCGGTTTTTCGCAAAACTGGCGCGACGACAAAGAAAACTATCGCATCGGGCGATCCTGATTTATCGCCCGATGCGATAGTGAACATTAGGTTGTCCTGGTGAAATGGATTATTGGAATTCTGTTGCTTGCTGTCGCCGTTGGCGCTGTCGTCTTCTTTTACTACGCGCCGGTGCGAGCAGATGCGCAGATGAATGTCGTTATTGCACACGATGCTTACGACGTTAGCCATGAAGCGAAGAAGGTTCATGATACCCTTCGGGTTGCGGATCTTCATGCGGATTCATTGTTATGGATGCGCGATCCCTCGAAGCGTCACTCGCGAGGCCATGTTGATCTGCCGCGATTACGCGAGGGCAGCGTTCGCTTGCAAGTCTTCAGCGCGGTGACAAAAACGCCGAGCGGTCTCAACTACGATAAAAATGATGCGGGCTCAGACGATATTACACTGTTAGCCATCGCTCAACGTTGGCCGGTCAAAAGCTGGAAAAGCCTTGCGGAGCGCGCACTTTTTCAAGCCGCTCGCCTTGATAAACTCGAACGAAATTCTGCCGGCCAGTTCATTTTCGCAAAGACAGCCGACGATCTCGCGGGCGCGTTAGATGCAGGTTTGATTGCGGGCGTTTATGCGATCGAAGGGGCGCATCCCCTCGAAGGCGATATTGCCAATATCGACCGCCTTTATGATGCGGGTTTGCGCGTTATGGGGTTACAGCACTTTTTTGACAATGAACTTGGGGGATCACTTCACGGGCAAAGCGGTCTTGGGCTGACCAGATTTGGTCGAGAAGCCGTCAATCATGCCATAGCGAAGGGCATGATTATCGACGTCGCCCATTCATCTGAAGCCACTGTGCGCGATGTCCTTCAGATTGCGGAAACCCCGGTAATCGTTTCGCACACCGGGTTTAAGGGGCATTGCGATAGCCATCGAAACATTTCCGACGAGTTAATGATAAGCATTGCCGAAAAAGGCGGATTGGTGGGCGTTGGTTATTGGGACGGCGCTGTGTGCAACCCGAGTTTGGATGCCATCGCATCCGCCATAATCTATGCGATAAATCTCATTGGTGTTGACCATGTGGCGCTTGGTTCTGATTTTGATGGGACGGTGACAACGCCCATTGATGCCTCAGAGCTTTCCGCACTTACCGCGGCCTTACTTGCCGCAAAAGTTGACGAGACGGATATCCGCAAAATCATGGGAGAAAATGCCATCCAGTTTTTCCTTGAAAACTTGCCGGCGGATTGAATTTGTTTGCCCCAATAAAAAAAGCCGCCGCACCTGATGCGCCGACTTTATTTGAATCATGAACTGCCTTGAGCCGTGAGGACTTAAAGAGGAGGTGAGGCCGCTGTCATGATTGCGGCAGGCACAGCCAGTCCAATCGCGAGAACCGCAACCGTAACATAAAATGTAATCAGGCGGGATCGCGCTCCCAGAAGGGGCTTAGCTACGGAAAAAACGCCAGCATGCGTTGAAATATGCGCCATAATCATCACTCCTCAAGCTTTCAAAACAAACACCTATGAAGGCTTGTCATATAACTGTCACATTATATTGCGCACATTTTGCGCCCTGTCAAGTGTTTGCGCAAAAAGTGCACACAGTGGTGTGAAAGGGGTGCGGCAGCGCCTTTCCTAATGCGGGGGGTAGTTAGCGCTTAGCAGCGTAGTCAAAGACGAAATATCTGGTGCGCTGGAGGGGTGGAGGAGCCGAAAATTCCCCGTAAGAGTTTGTCATCATGGGGTTTTCCCAATTTCACCTTTAGAACCTTCACAAGATTAGAATGGTGATGGGAGGGAAAAATGAAAGGCGCCCGGTGGGGGATTCGGGCGCCTGGTATTGAAGAAATTTAACTCTCGATCATCGCCTTTGTATCGCGCACCAAGCTGCTTGGTAGACCTTCTTGCCGACGGAGATAGGACCAACAGGCACTAAACCTCGAGTTTGCCTCTGCGGTGCGCCCGCTCTTGGCCAGCGCGACGACGTGTTCCCTGAATTCCGTCGGGTACAGATTCCTTGTTCTCGGCATGAAAAATATCCTGTTCGGAAAATATCCTGTTCGATAGTGCAAAAATTGTCCATCAAACCGGGGGAAGTCCATATCTGATAGATAAAAATTTGGTGCCCAGGAGAGGAATCAGCCGTCCCGAGTCTGATTTTTCTTTCAAAATCTTGCGAGGATGAAGTCATCCGTGTACAAAGCATCATTCCAACACTTCATTACGCTTGGGTAATTAGCTTCCCAAACATGGCCTATTCTGTATCACGTTTGCGCATGTTTGTCAGTATTAAGACCAATAAATTTTGGTGTTTTTTGCGCATGTTTGCGACCGCAATCGCGCAGCATGAAGAACGGCTCAACGGAGTTAAAAATCAGTTCTTCAGCGGCTCGGTGCCTTCGCTTAATATTTCAAGATAGCGTGAATAGGCATAAACGCGCCCCCGCTGTTTGCCGCTGACCTCGTCTATCAAGCCTAGCTCTTCCAGATGCGTCATAGCCTTTGCCGTCGCCGGGAATGAGGTTTGAATGAGCTCTGCTGCTTTTCCGATCGAAATGATGGGACGTTGCTGTAACACCTGCAGGACCGCGCCTGCGGTCGGCGCCGCGCGCCCGAGCGTCTTGACGGTTTCGAGATCGGCTTCAAATAGCTCCGAAATGCGGTGCGCCGCTTCATGGGCGCCGCGCGCGACATCGCGGACTCCGGTAAGGAAGAATTCGAGCCAGGCTTCCCAGCGGCCGTGTTCGCGGACTTCTTGAAGCAGGTCGTAATATGTTCGGCGATTGGTTTTGAAATAAAGACTGAGATAGAGGAGCGGTTCTCGCAGCAGTCCTCGCTCACAGAGATAGAGCGTGATCAATAGACGGCCGAGCCGGCCGTTGCCGTCAAGAAACGGGTGAATGGTTTCGAATTGAACATGGGCAAGCCCCGCCTTGATGATGACAGGAAGGCCGCTCTCGTCCTCATGAAGGAATGCTTCCATGTCGCTCATGAGATCGGGGACGTCGCCCGGCGGCGGCGGAACGAATAGCGCATTGCCGGGCCGCGTGCCCCCGATCCAGTTTTGCGAGGTTCTGAATTCGCCTGGCTGTTTCGTGCTGCCGCGTCCTGTCGCCAGCAGGATTTCATGCATTTCGCGTAGCAGACGAAGCGACAGCGGAAAGCCCTCCGCCATTCGGCGAAGGCCATGGTTCAGAGCGGCGACATAGGTCGAGACTTCCGCCACATCGTCAATGGGCGCCCCCGGCGCGGCATCGCTCTCGTACAGCAGGAGATCGGAAAGGGAGGACTGCGTGCCCTCGATCTGCGAAGAGAGCAGCGCTTCCTTACGCACATACATATATAGAAACAGGGACGTATCGGGCGCGATGGTGCGAACGCCGTCAAGCCGCCCCAAGGCGTGCATGGCTTCGCTGATCAACCCGGCGAGCGCGGATATGTCTACGGGCGGTGAAGGCGGCAGGGGGTTGGGTATATAAGCGCGCACGCGCTTGCCCACGGCGCTGGTGGTCACATAGCGCCCGATACGCTGACTTAAATCGAGTGTCGGCATGGCGGCGAGCCTTTAATAACGCTTTCCTTATTAAAGGATAGGGCATGAAAGTTAAATAAGGAAAGTCCTTATTTAACTTTAACCGACGCCAGCGCTACAAGGTCAATAAAATCAATATCTTATGAGTTTCGTGGGCCGGGCGGTAAACAGGGCTTCAGGCCTAGGGGCTAATTTTTGTTTGACCGGCATTTTCTTAAAGTGTCGGGCCTTGCGCCCCGAGCTAAGCGGCCAATGTTAACCACCCGTTCACGTCTGCAATCTGTCCGCTTCTATGAGCGCTGCCGATAAAACGTTGTTCGCAGCGTCTCGAAAGAAACGTAAGACGCAGAATGACTCAGGTCGCGTGAAGAAACTTTTGGAGCGGTTCGGGCGGACATCAGTGCGCAGAGCTAGGCGGTAAGACTGCAGGCATGACGCCGATTCTTACGAATCTGTTTGGTTTGCTCACCCTTCTTGCTTCTTCGCCCGGTCCTGGTTTAGCTCGAACAAGCGCTTGAGAATTTCCTCGTCGGTCAGCTTACCCGATCTGAAATCCTCTTCCCAGCCATAAGCGGCGGCGACTGCCGCATCGAGCGCGCGATGCGCATTGTCGAGCCAAGCCGGGCGCTCATTGTATAGATTGGTCAGCGTGCGTTTTTTGAGAATCTTCTCCGCCTTTTCGTCCACCGGCAGGATGCGATCAGGATAGCCCTCGACCACTTCCGGCACGCGCTTGACGAGATCAGGCGGGTTCAGCCAGTTCTCGCGCAGTTCGTTCAGACTCGCTGCAGCGGCCGCGATCGCCTGCGCGCGCGGATCGTTGGCATAATCCGCAGCGGGGATGTTAGGTGTCAGACCTTTGGGAAAGGGGAAGGTTTCGAAGCAATCACTTGGCGTATAAACAGGATCATTTCCCACGCCATGATATTGGCAATTCGCCAAAGTCCACACCTCGTGGAATTTTCCCGAAAGAATGCCAAAGACTGTGTCAGCCTCACTATCAATAATAATTACACGTGTATCTGGTATCACTACCGGGCTCGCCCACCTGAACACGCGGTATTTTGTTACAAGCCCAGTTACCAGCAACCGGGATTTTGAATTTATTGCCGCGCGAGCGGTTTCGCCAGTCCTTCTAAAGAGCCACCAATTTTTGGACGTCCGGCTTTCACGGTTCTCGGCGCGCGCAACAGGAGTTCTCTTCTTGATTAGAGCGAATGGCGCCTCATACAGCGAAGCAGCTTCATAGTTTTTACCGAAGAAGTCTATTATCCATTTGTCAGTAGGACGGCCAATGATCTCGCGAACGGTTAAGTATGGTTTTACAACGTCAGCGTTGGAGTTACCATTGGGATTTCTTGGCAAATCAATAAGGTCAATAGCTTCATCGCGCGCTATCTCAAATGGACCACCCTTCTCAATGCCACGGACAGCTTTTTTCAAATTTTGCTTTAATAAATGCTTCTCCGATAGATCAAATGTAAATCCCTTTAGAGTCGAAGATATCTTTGCAACGTCTGCTGAGTCCAACTCGCGGCTCACCTCTTGAGAAACATCGCAAACAATTATTGAAACTCGCACATCAGCTCCATCGACGACCCATGGTTCATCGCTTCGAGCGAATGAAATTGGCGCTAAATCATATAGAGCTTCAGCCGCAAAAGAGTTTGCTGGGCTCCTAATCATATTCGTTGCAACAAATCCTACGCGTTTGGTTTTGTGGCGAATTTTATCCGCGGCTTTTAGGAACCAATAGACAACCAGATCAATTGCATTTCCTTTCCCTTCGACGAGGGTTCGCAATTGACGGACATAATCATCCCCCAATCGATCAAGCATCCATTTGGCGCCCAGAAATGGCGGATTCCCAACAATTACATCTGCGTCTGGCCATTGCGCTTCGCACCATTCACCAGTTTCTGGCATCTGTTCTATGAGAGCATCCCGGCATTCGATGTTCCCCAGCGGCCTAAGGATCGGATTCGTGTGCGCGCTGAATCCGTTTCGGCGCATCCATTGGATTTCGCCGATCCAGATGGAGACGCGGGCGAGCTCCGCCGCATACGGATTGATCTCGATGCCTTTAACGGCCTCGGGCCCCACTTGTGGGAAGGCGCGCGGCAGCCCCAAAGTTTCCGCATCGAGATTGGCCTTGTGTTCCAAATCCTTTAGCGCTAGCAGCGAAAGATAAAGAAAATTGCCTGATCCGCACGCGGGATCGAGCACTCGAAAAACTTTCAGACGGTCGATAAAAGCCTTGTGTAATTTTTCAGCGCTGTTGAGGGCTTTAGTGCGCGCAGCGAGCTCCTTGCCGCGCAATAGCTTTTCCTTTGTTTCCTCTGGAACGCCGGCGATAAGTTTCTCGATCTTTGCCTTTGTTTCCTCCCACTCCTTCGTCAATGGCTCGACGATAACTGGATTCACGATCATCATGATCTTGTCGCGGTCGGTATAGTGAGCACCGAGCTGTGAACGCTTTGATGGGTCCAGCCCGCGTTCGAACAATGTCCCGAGTATAGAGGGATCGATGTCTTGCCAATCGAGCTTGGCCGCCTTCAGCGCCAGTGCGACGTCATCCCGATCCATCGGCAGCGCTTCGTCGCTATCGAAGAGACCGCCATTGAACCAGGGTATCTCCTCAAAGCCGACTGCGCCGCCATCCTTCATTGCGGCGAATAATTGCTGAAGAAAGCCTTGCGCCTTTTCCGGCGACCGCTCGGCCATCTCCATCGCCTTCTGGAACATTTTGTTCGGAAGCAAGTCGACATCTTCCGCGAACATGCAGAACACGAGGCGGTTGACAAAATGCGCGACCTTTCGCGCGTAGTCCTGCTCATCTTCGCCGTCTGGACGGCGAGCGCGAAGCCGCTGCGCAAGTTCGGAGAACTCGTCCGCCGCATCGGCTGTTAATTGTGTGCGCGTGCGCTTCGGTTTCAGCGATTCCGGATTTGAGAACGCCGCTTTCAGAAGGTCGCGCTTGGCCGCATCGACCAAATCCGTCAACGCAATCTCATGGTGTTCCTGGATCGTATTCGTCCAGTTCGTCCGAATAATAATCTTTTTGGTGTCGGAAACGATCAGTAGCGGCGGATTTTCAAGCGCCACCGAATAGCGCAGCAACTGATCGTGTGCGCGGTCGAGGTCTTTGTGAGGTCCCTTGTATTCCCAACCAAAGCACCCTTTTTTCCAAACATCGGCGAAGCCGTTGCCGCCCGTTGATTTCGTGGCGCCCTTTTCAAAGCAATATGTCTCGCCAGTCTGATCGACATCCGTTGGCTTCGGCTCATCCAGCAAGTCGCACAAATCATTAAAATGAGACTGCGCGGCGGCGCTCTCCTTGAGCGTGGACTTTTCCCATTTACGAATGAAGTCGGTCGGATTCATGTTTTTATTATGCTTTGATTTATTCCGCCCAGGAAGTCTACTGAATCTTGGTTTACTTACTTGTTTCGACAAGCGCTCTTGCGTCTTCCGATAGCCTGGCCATTCCCTCCTTGATTCGTTCGCGCCAGCCGACGCCGCGCTTTTTGGCCTCCGCTAGCGCTGATTTGAAATCATCCAGGCGGCGTTTGGCCGACAGTGCTTCGATCAGGGTTGCGGCTTGCGCAATGTCCTTGTCGGATTTAGCGGCGCTCTCGCCCGAGCTGTGGCGCATCGTGGCGACGATGAGTTTGTGAACGGTGTAACGCTCCGGCGTTGGAACATTGACGAGCGCGCCGGTCTTGCTGAGCACTGCCGCTTGCACGGTATCCTTCAGCAAGAAGTCCATGAAACGAAGCGGAACGGCGTCGGTCTTGAGGCTCGGCAATTGCACGGGTTCGTCGCGGCCCTTGCCGCGATTGGTCGTGAGCACATCGACGCGATAACCGCCCGGCCGCGCATAGGTTGTCGCTGCGGTCGGCGATGAAATGTGCGGAACCGGCGAGAATCGTTTGTCGACTTGTTGCAAGATGTCGAGAAACGGCGCGTCAACGGAATCATCAATCGCGACGGCGACCCCGTAGTCTTGCGCTACGTCAACGTCGCCGGTTCTGATCGACGCGCCCGGCAGTTTGACGCCAAGCAACCCTGCATAGGTCTGGAACGCGACCGTGCCGACAATGACGCCGCGCAGACGGAAGACGCCGGCTTCGGCGAGCGCTTCAATTACGGCCGCGGTCAGTGCATCAGGTTCGGGAAGCCCTGCGCCTTTTAGCGAGCGGATAATTGCTTTGCGCGCATCGGCGTCCGCCTTGGCGGCCTGGCCTTTTTCGATCGCTGCGGCGAACTCTTCAGTGTCAGGGCCGAGATAGCGCTCGGGCGGGCGGCCGCTCGGCCCGGTCGGCTCCTGGACATACCAATACGTCTTGCCGGAAATCTCTCGTTTGCGGAACGTCGAGCCGACCGGGAAGTCCGACGCCGTCTGGACGCGCAGAAGGTCTACGAGCTCGGCGTAGCTGGTCTGGATAACAAGCGGCAGTTCATGAATTGGCATTTACCGGCAATATAGACTTTTGCCGGTAAATCGGCAAGCGGTTCGATTTCACCCGCTTTGGGCGTCTTTTTAGCGGCGTTTCCCCGCCGTCTCCATCGACTGCATAGCCTTGTGACCTGCCCGGGCTGGCGGAGCGTCTTTCTAGCCCCGGCCCGCCGGGGCGCAACGGGCTCGCGCCCGTCCTCCAGTCATTCTTCCTTGCGGCTCTTCAGTGCGCCCCGGCTTCATGGTCCGGGGCTTTTCTGACGCGTCTCGCCGCCAGCCCGAAAGTCAAAGGGCGATGGCGGGAGAAAAGGAGACGCGCCATGAAACCCCGCAACAAGACTTCACTCTACACGGACGTAACGAACCGCATCATCATCGAACTCGAAGAAGGCCGCTTGCCCTGGGTGCAGCCCTGGAGCGCCGAGCAATTGTCCGCGCCCTTGGGCCTGCCGAAAAACGCCGCCACCGGCCGCGCCTATTCCGGCATCAACATCCTGATCCTCTGGGACGCCACCGCCGAACACATCCGATCGACGCAGCGCTGGCTCACCTTCAAACAGGCGCAAACGCTCGGCGGAACCGTGCGCAAAGGTGAGAAAGGCGTCACCGTCTGTTACGCCGATCGCTTCACGCCGAAAACGGAAATCGATCGCGCCGCGGAAGCCGGCGAGCAACCGCAACAAGTCGCATTTCTGAAGCGCTACACTGTCTTCAACGTCGATCAATGCGACGGCTTAGGGGACGATCTATACGCCGACCCGGCGCCATTGCCGGAGCGTGAAATCATCCCTCACGCTGAAGCAGTCATCGCCGCAACTGGCGCCGATATCCGCATGGGCGGCGCGAAAGCCTTCTACAATCCGGCCCATGATTTCATCGCCATCCCGCCGCAACAGGCCTTCTTCGATCAGATCAATTTCTATCGCACCGCGTTCCATGAACTCTCGCACTGGACCGGTCACAAGAGCCGTCTTGACCGCGAGTTCAGCGGCAAATTCGGTTCGGAATCTTACGCCCGCGAGGAGCTTGTCGCCGAACTTTCTACCGGGTTCATTTGCGCCGAGCTTGGCATTCGCCCGACCGTCTGCCACGCCGATTATATCGGCGCCTGGCTGGAGGCTCTCCGCGAGGATGACAAGGCGATTTTCCGCGCTGCGTCGCAGGCTTCGAAGGCTGCGGAATTCGTGATTGGCGGCGCTAACTAGGTCGGTCATGACTGTTCTAGTTTTGATCGCCAATCACCAGTTTACTCGCCTTATTCGTTTCAAGAATTCAACTTCCGCGCTTGCCGCTTAGATGTCCGGACAGCGCAGGACTTGGCTTTAAGACCTACGCGCAGACGCTTTTTTTGCCTTAAAATTTCATTTCTGCAGCTGCCGCGCAGACCAAAATAGCGCCTCGCAGCCAGTCCATCACATAGCGTTTCGGGCCCTAATTTTATCGAGGTTCCGGCCGCCCTTTGCGCCATTCTTTCGATTCGCGTCAGCAGGAGATCAGCCACTCAATACGACCAGAAACTATGAAAAAGATTGCTCGGGCGATCCGGCATCTAAACCACAATACGTCAGGCGGATTTCTCGGAACAATTGCGTTTTTGATCTGTAAAACAGCGATTAGAATTGCATCCAATGACACGAATATCGGCGATCGCCACCCGGATTATTGCGTTACAAATATCAAGCTTGGCGCGTAAAACTTGCGCATATTAGAGAAAGCATGCGCACCGAGAACGCGCTAAAACTCGTCGATGAATTGGAGAAAAACTAATTCGATGCAGCGAAAATTCCGCCCAATTTGCAGATCGTCACTGTCAATAAAACGAACTTTCAGCCGCCAGAATGAGCCTAAATGCTCACTCAACATGAAGCCTTTTTGAATCGAAAAGCGATCGAACTTACCGTAAATCGTGCGCCTCTACCGTCGGATAATATCCGCGATTTTCGCCGCACCAATGGCAAATCGGACGCCCCCCCGGCGGTGAACGCCGTCTCAAGTGAAGAAATCCGTAAACAAAGCAATTGCGAGAGAGTGAGTGACAAGGGGAAGAAAGGCTGTGAGGGCAAGATTAAAGAGGCGGCGCCGCTATGCGGCTAAGCCCTTGTCTGCACATCCTTTTAGGCGGCGCCGCTTTAATAGGGGCGGCGCCAAAATGCGGCGTTTGCGACGTGCAAAAATTCCGGCCGCAGATCGGTTCGGCGGCGGTTGTTTCAGCATCGAAGAAGTGACACTGCCAGGCGCGTCTATCTCGAGAATTTCGCTGAATGTTCTGCTAGGGCACCTGAAGAGTTTTCATCGGTTCGAAGGAGGTCGAGATCGCCGGTTTTGCAGGCGCGTGATGAAGCACCTGTTATTGCGGAAAACGGCCGACGTTTTCGAACAATGTAGCTGCTAAGGAATTGGCACGTAATAAAACGGTCGGATCATTGTCCTCTCTGCGCGCAGAACCGGACATAGAAAATTGGTAAACAGCCAAAGTGCCAAACTCTTGCCGTGCCAGCGAGAATTCGCTTGAGTTAATGCATCGGGAATTCGCAATACACTCAGCACGGTACTTGTAAGCGCGCTGGGGAAAACAAAAGATCGCATTAGCGCTTGAAATAACCGCGCGCCATTCTCAAGTGGCACACATCGGCGTCATTTGGGCGTCGCAGTCGATCGTTTAAACTGTCAAGGCCTGTTGCCAAGTTTGTGCAGATTTTGGGGTTCACTTGTTGAGCTTCCTTATTTGGACCGACGATACGGCGACTACCCTGGATTACCCAGAGTATGATGACCTTAATAGTATATACGACTACGTCGATAGATTGGCACCACGCAGAACAGTCGGGGCCGGAACTGATAAGGGTAAGTGTCATGCCTGATGTTTCGGCCCCTCTCGCGTTTTATGGAACCTGATTTCTCCCCCAAGGACCTCAAGCATTATCCTCACTTTGATCGTCGTCTATCGATCGAAGAAGCAAACGAGATTGTTGCGGATCCTGACCGTGTAGCATCAAACAAATTCTATCCTTTTTTTTTATATCACGAGACTTGGCAACCGTTCCGAACGGCAGCTAAGAACCGACCAACGCCAAAATCCCGGCCAATTCGTTACGCAGCGCGCAGGGACGCATATATTCTGACGCACTACAGAAGAATACTGGCCGAAAAGTACGAGCAACGTCTTGCTGATTTACACATTGAGGAATGTCCGATTGCTTATCGGAAAATACCGAAGGTGTATGGAGGCGGAAAATGTAACATCGATTTTGCAAAAGACGCATTCGACGAAATCGAGCGTCAAGGCGACTGTGTAGCCATCGCTCTCGATATTAAAGGCTACTTCGAGAATCTTGACCATGTGCGCATCAAAGAAGTTTGGTGCGATTTGCTAGGAGTTGGACGCCTTCCGCCAGATCACTTTACTGTTTTCAAAAACGTCACGAAATACCATGTCGTTGATCAAAAGGATGTTTATCGTCGATTGGGTTTCATTGAGACCGTTGAGGTAAACGGTTATCCGAGAGAGCGGTACACTGTGCCGTTTAAGGATATGCCCACCCAGCTCTGCACGCCGGCTGAATTTAGAGAAAAGATATGTGGCGGCGATCCCGGCTTGCCAAGTCTGGTGCGCGCAAACTGCGACGACAAAGGCAACCTACTGGATCATGGGGTGCCACAAGGCGCGCCAATATCTGACTTGATAGCCAACTTCTATTTGTTGGAATTCGATGTAGCACTGAATGAATACGCCAAAGAACGAGGCGGCCGTTATATGCGGTATTCGGATGACATTTTATTGATTGTACCGGGTGATTCATTGGAAGCGAATGAGGCCGAAAAATTTACCATCAACGAAATCCGAAAATTCGGCAGGGAAATAAAAATCAAAGAAGAAAAAACCTGTATCGTCAGCTTTTGCCGCATTGGTGATGAGCTAAAATTCGAACATATACGCGGCCCGCAAGGAAAAAACGGTTTCGAATACTTAGGGTTTCGATTTGACGGAAAACAAGTTTACGTTCGTGATAGCACTATTTCCCGCCTTTATCGTAAAGTAGCTCTCTCAGCGAAAGGCGTTGCACAGGGATTCGTTCATGCGCATCCAGACAAGAGCGCAAGCGAAATTCTAGAAAGCTTCAACTACTCGGATTTCAGTCAGAGATTTAGTCGTGTTCATCCCGACGAATTATCGCCAGATGATTATGGGACATGGACATTTTACAGCTATCTAAAACGAGCCAGCGAAACGTTTGGAGACAAAGGGTCGGCAATCTTGCCCCAAGCCCGAAACTTCAAAAGGATAATGAAAGAGCGCATCGCGACCGCCATGAATCGGGCCGTTGTTCGGCGGGACGCAAATGCAACGAATGAATCAAATGCAGTAGCTACAGCTGAAGGCGTTCTGCAATAGTAAAGGGCTTAGAGCCGTAAACGATGGCGGTCCATTGGATTCCGTCTCGGAAATGCCAATGTCTCCTTTGAGGATTATAACAACTTCAGCAGCGCGCGCGAAAGCAGCAATCCGGCAAATGGTGAGCCCCCATAGCATCCCTGAGAAACCCTATAATAACGCTAGTGACTTTTGATGGGCCGCAAGCCGATGATTAACCGGCGAAGCTGAACGCAGGCCGAAATGAAGTCTATTTATTCCCTTCCGTCCTTGTCGGATATTCTTGCGGACAACCCAGGCTGGCTCGAAGAAGCCGTGAACACCCGCGCAGCGAGCCGGCTTACAGGCGTGCCCGTCACGACGCTTGAAACCTGGCGTTCGCGCGGCGGCGGTCCAAGGTTTCTGAAACTCGGCGCCAAAACCGTTCGCTATCAGCGCCGCGAGTTGCTCAGATGGATGGTACGACAGCAAAGGGCGAACACGGCCGACAGAGACGAAGTCCGCGTCCGGCCCTCGCAGTTGGAATTGCCGGCGCTATAACCAGCTTCAATTGCCTAGATAAATATAATCACGTCCGTTGGGATCACGGTTGGCTCCAACGGATTTCGCTTTGATATTTGGTGCCTTCAGCGTGTCCAGGTAATCGGCCCACCATTGCATCATCTCGACGCGCTGCTCCCAATGTTCGCCGCGCGTGTAGGCGCGCCGGACTTCGTTTTCTTCAACATGGGCAAGCTGTCGCTCGATGGCGTCAGGATGCCATTTGCCGCTTTCATTAAGCAGCGTTGCCGCCGTCGCTCGAAACCCATGAGGAGTTACTTCTTCTTTGGCGTAACCCATTCGGCGCAGCGCGGCGTTCATCGAACCATCGCTCATGGCGACTTCCATCGACCGTAAGCCGGGGAAGACGAGTCGCCCGACGCTAACCGTGTCACGCAATCCCTGAAGGATAGCGATGGCTTGGCGCGGCAACGGCGACTTGTGGGGGCGGCGCATTTTCATACGGGTTTCGGGAACGGTCCACACGGCTTTCTCGAAATCAAATTCGCGCCATTCTGCGAGGCGCAATTCGCCGGGGCGGGGAAAGAGGATCGCAAGAAGCTGCAGGCCGGCGCGAGTCGTCGGCTGGCCTGTGAAATCGTCGATTGCGCGCAAGAGCCCGGCAAACTCTTTTGGATCGGTAATCGCGGCTCGGGAAGTCCGCTTCGGCCGGATGAGCGCGTCGCGCAGGGCGACGGTCGGGTCGTTGTCCGCACGCGCTGTCGCTACGGCATAGCGAAAGACGCCGCCGATGGTCGAGCGCATTCGCCGCGCCGATTCATAATGGCCGCGATTTTCAAGAACGCGCAGGGCTTGAAGGACCATCGGAGCATTGATTGTCCGGATCGGCATGTCGCCGAATGCGTCGTTCGCCATGTCCATAAGCCAGTGAAGCTTGCGCATGGTCTGTTCGGTCCGGCCCTCGCGCTCCAATTTGTCGAGATACTCCGCCGCCAGATTGCGAAACGTTTCCTGCCGCGCCCGTTCTTCTTTCTTTTTGTAGTTCGGGTCGACGCCCTTCAGCAAAAGCCGCTTGGCGTCGTCGCGCGCCTCGCGCGCTTTTCGGCGAGCGAGATCAGCGGATAAGGCCCGATGGCGAGGACTTTCTGCTTCCTGTCAAATTTATAGGCGAGGCGCCATTGCCGCGAGCCTCCTGGCTGCACCCATAATTGCAGTCCGCCCCCGTCGGAAAGCTTCCTGACCTTCGGTCCGGGCTTGGCGTTTCTGCATTGCATGTCGGTCAATTTCATTTCGGTTCCTTTCTTCGGATTCAAACTGCCAAGGGCTGTTCGGTTCCGGTTTTTGGGTTGGTAGAGGCGCGACCAACCGCCCCCCGAAGTACCAAGCATGTACCATCGGATTTTGCGGCTAGGCCATCGCTGCGGATGTTTGCGCTGGCTTGCGTCAGTTTGTGAGCGAGCCAAAAAGTGCTGATAATACAGCACGTTAAAACGGCGCTGAACAAATTTCAGCGCCGCTCCGCAAACGTCAGAAAAGTGAAGATGGTGCCCAGGAGAAGAGTCAATATGGTGCATATAATTCAATAAAAACAATAATTTAACTGATTTTCAAATTTCAATTGTTACCCAGAATGTTACCCATTTTGTTACCCAAAAATTCTGTATGCTGAAGGTTTGGTGCCCAGTGTTTTTTGGGGTGCTCAGAACTCACTTCGAGTCCTAAACGAGGACTCGAAGTGTCGAACGTGGGAGATCAAGAACCGGTAGGCCGAGTTCTCATTATTTAACCATTTTTGGTATTTCGAGATTAGGTGTGAGCATCCGTTTCTTGCTTGCTTCAAAACCTCCACATTTTGTCTCATGAGTGTGCAAAGGTGGACGTTCGATTAACACCAGAAAATGCGACCACTTCTCAGCCAAAAATGGCTTCTGCAGCCTGTCTTTCGCCATACTGAAGGATGCAGAGTTGGGTGCCCTCGCTCGTCGCGATGAAGAACCCAATGAGGTTTTGCTTCTGGGATAAGCTGCAGTTCCAATCGGTCACCGCAACCACAAGGACACCTGAATGCAACCGCCCAATCTTCATCATCCTCGCGTGCTAATATCAAGTTCCGGTTTTGCAGGTGCTCGGGCGGCGTATCAGCGTTAACAATCGCAAGTTTGCGGCGGGGTGCTACACAAGACCACATTTTTAAGAACCATTTTGGATGGGTCATGCCGCCAACTTCCTTGGTTTATTTAATGCAGGCAAGCCAAGAAGTGGATACTGCAAACCACGCCCTAATATCGAACTTGGTGAGTTCGGAATGTCTCGTTCTGCCGTATGTTCTTCGTCGCTGTGGACCAGCGAGAAATAGGTGCTGGCAAATAGTTCGTTTTCATCGGCTCTTACTTTGAACATACGAAACAGCCATTCATTTACAGCGGTGCTGGCAGCGCGCATGTTTAGGCTTATTACTGACGGTGCTTCTTCCGGGATGCCTTTGAAATAGCCTGCAGCAATCTGATCTTTCAGATTCTCTGGAGCGACACGTTGCAAATGCTCCCGCCGAAGACCTTCAGATGTCCAGACGTTGCGATCACCAAGTGATGATCCCCCAGGGAACACATAATCTACGCGCCCGCACACTTCGGCAATCGCCCGTCCACCGGCTTCGGTTTTGCGTGTCGGAATGGTTACGCCGAGATCAATAAGAGGCGTTACGAAAGCAGACGCCATCAAATCACAATAATGGCGACCTTCCATCGTATCTACACAACTGAAAATTGCGTCAGCTTCACTCGCAGCGATGATTGCGCGCGGTTTTGAAATTGAAGTCTCAACCGTTACAACAGTAGTAGTGGGTTGATAGGAGGCAATGGCTTGTTGTGTCACCAGAGTTTTTGCCCGTTTATTATCGGCATCCCGAATGGTGGCATTCAGAATGCGGTTCAGATTTTTCAACTTTACAACATCAAAATCGATCAGGATCAGTTTACCTACGCCCATGCGCGCCAATTGCTCGGCTACAATTGACCCAGTACCAGAAACTCCGACGATACAAACTGTCATGCAGGACAGCGCAGCCGTCATGTCACTTGAGAAAGCCATGATGTTTACTGGGAACGGATTAGCGAGATCAACAATGTCTGAACCATATGAAACAATACGATCTATCGCGGTTACCTTCATTTGCTCGTCATACAGTCGCGCTCGAATGGCGCCATTTGGCACCATGATCGCTGACCCATGAGGAATTTTCATATCAGACATGCCATGAAACAGGCATGGAATTGCGATCCGGTCGCTCTCATCGTCATAGATGGAAAAGTCGAACATACCACCAGGATGCGAGTGCAGCAGTAAAATCGAAGCACCCGTCGGATCGGCCATATCTAGCGCGTCGTCGAGATAGTTTCCCGGCCATTTCAATCGCGTCGGAGTTCTTACAGAACATGCGTTGTATGGCACTTCGATAACTGCCTGAACGCAGAGCTTTCCACCATTAGCACCAGCACGTCCACAGATGACGATCGCAGCGGCTTCACAATTGTCATCTGGAAACAAGTGGGATTTTAGTTGAGCGTGTTGCTCAGCGGTCATCGCGAGTTTTGCCGTGGTCATGTCGCAGGCACTTCCCGCGCGAGACATTCATCGACGAGTGCCATGTGGCTAATCACGCTATCCGTATTTGGGTTCCAACGTGTCGCCCCATTCAAATGACGCGACCATTGCTGAAAAGATTGTCCACCAATCTGCACACGGGCTTGTGTTTGGGCCAAGGCTACGCCCGAAGCCAAGGCCAGATGTGGAAGACAGAAAAACATGTCTATACCTGCTGATGGGTATGTGTCTGGAATATCTACGGCAATATCTGCAACGCTGTGATTGTAACCCACCGGCAGCTTGAAGCTCGGTAAGATCAGCCACCGACGACCGCTCTCGATGTGGGTCTCCCAATTCGGGTGACGTTGATCGAGATAATGCGCATCCTTATCCAGCAAATCAAAATCGCGGCGAAGCCCCATGGGAGCCTCGCCATTGTTGATTTCGTTTGGGCGTAGGCGGAGTTTCTCGATCCCCTGATTCGAGAGATCAATCGTATCCATCAGCGACACTTCCTTGCGCGGCTGCCCGGCCACTTTCAAGATCGCAATCCAGCCTTCACTAGGATCGATGCCAGCTTTCACCAATGCGTCACTGACTACAATTTCGGAGGTGAGAGAAACGATTGTTACGCCCTGTACGTCCAATTTATAGCCCTTGGGCTGGGTATAAAGACGCTCCAAACCGAGATCTGAAAGAATCACAAAATCATCATCACCAATAATTTTGTCGGCGACATCTTTGAGCTGGAGAACCAAACTCTTGTTTGCCGGAATCCGGAAAATGAGACGCAGAAATTTTCCTGAAATTTGCGGCGCACCCCAAGGTAAGCGTTTGCCATCGACGACAACATTCAACAAGCGATCCGTCTTAAAGGCGAAGAATCGCTCCGGCCCCTTGCCGCGCAAGCTGATCATTTCTGATAAACCGACCGATTCGAGCCTCCCTGCTCGGGTTAGCATCAACAACTCGAATTCATCAGACGGGTAACGCTCAAACGCTTCCAATATTTGGCGGCCGGACACATCATCATCGGTTAGGACCCGAATCTCATTGAACCCGTCTCCGTCCCATAGGCGAATTCGATAGGCTTTTCCTTGCGGAATCGGCGTATTGGTCTGGTCACGCCCCCAGTCCTCAAGATCGACAATGTCACTCATGACTTTTGCCCTTTCATGGTTGCAGCACAGACCCATCGTCAGCGCTTGGCATGATTATACTAGCTGTTTTTTAGCTAGTCAATAGCTGTTTATTATACTTTTCTTATTGACTAAAGGTTATTGAATCAGCATATATCGATGAAAGGAGCCCTTCGAGATGCCCAAGAAAACCATGACCCTGAACCTGACAGAGGCTGAAATGGCCGTGCTCGAAGAGCTCTGCGAGAAGAAAGATCTCAGTAAAACGGTCCTCCTTAGGCAAGCGCTGCGGCTTTATCAGCAGGTTGATGAGCGGCTGTCGCGAGGAGACACGCTCTTCTTTGAAGATCAGTCGAAACGCGAAAAAGCGGAGATCATGATGCTATGACAGCCACACAGCCCTCTGAAATCCGGGCAATAGAGCTTTACGACAACGCGGGGAAAGACTTTGTCGAAGCTCAACGCTGGCATGGCGTAGTCGATAAGAACCTCGCTGATTGGGAAGCCGAATGGATGCCGGAGCTGCAACGCCGGTTGAAGCTTCTCAACCAACAGAATGTCGAGCGTCGGTTCTGGCCTCAAAGTCGGCATTGGGATTGGCGAGCAAAGTTGAAAGACATCGAAAAACGACTCGCGAACCAGTCGTTCGCACTGGTCTGCAATGGCATGACGCAGGCGATGATGACAGTCGACACAACGAAAAGGGCGCGCCTTGAAGGTCAGCAAACGCAGCATCTGGTTTATGTTGACTATCTCGAAGCGGCTCCATGGAATCGCGGTGATATCGCTGGCGATCCGCCTCGCTATCGAGGCTGCGGCACCGAACTTATCCTCGCTGCCGTGGAACTGAGTATAACGGAAGGGTTTAAAGGCCGAGTGGGCTTACATTCGCTTCCTCAAGCCAATCGGTTTTATGCCAATCGCTGCGGCATGACCGATCTGGGACAGGACAAGACATATGAGAATTTGCGCTATTTCGAAATAACGCTCGAACAAGCGCAGGTTTTTATTGGGAAAGGAAAAGGAGCATGACGCTTGAAATCACAAAAGACTGGCGCCGGAAACTTATTCTGGAAGAAGACGGCTATGACATCAGCGCAGGCTTGACGTCCGCTGACCCCATTTTTGACGGTGATATTATCGTTGATGATCACGGTGATGACGGCCTTCTTGCCCTGGGTAAATTTATCAACTTGATGCGCCGCAAGCGAGGCCTGTCTATACCAGACTTGGCAGAGCAAGCAGATATAGATGTTGGGGAGCTCCTCAGTATAGAGAAGGAAACGGCTCATGTGCCTGAACCCCGCACCGTTTACATGCTGGCTCAGGTCTTCGGCGTATCTGATCGCAAACTCATGGGTTTGTCAGGTCTTATGCAGCCCAAGGACGAAACTTATGTTGAAGATGCGGTGCGTTTTGCAGCCAAATCTGAGTCCATTGAAAAGCTGAGCGCGCTAGAACAAGAAGCCCTCAATGGATTCATCACCGTTCTAAGCGAGAACGCCAAGAAATAACGAAGCAGGTCCGCGCACGTGGCAAAGAATGAATTCCTGAAGCCACGTGTTGAGGCGGATATTGATAACCGGGTTGCCCGCGTCCTCAAAGGCCTGGGCAATCCGGAGCCTCCCTTAAAACTGGAAACTGTCCGCGAGCTTCTAAAACTCGATTTCTCGTATTATACGGCTAACGATCCCGGCGTGATGCAGGAAACGATTTCTCGTATCAAGGTCGGAGCGAAACGCCTTCTCAAAGAGCCAACTTTATTTCTAGAAGCAGTTCGGAAGTTGGACTTGAGGGCGCTCTACATACCTGATGGCCGTCAAATCTTGCTCGATAAGGATCAACCAGTCCTAAAACATCGGTGGACCGAGGCTCACGAAGTCGGTCACAGCCTGATCCCTTGGCATGAAGCTTCTATGTTGGGTGACATTGATTATACGCTAGCCCCTGCATGCCACGACAAGCTTGAAGCCGAAGCCAATCATGCCGCTGGTCGCCTTCTCTTTTTGGGCGACCGTTTTTCAGACGAATGTACATCCTTTAATCCTGGCTTCGATACGCTCAAAATGCTGAAGGACCAATTCGGCAATACGTTCTCTACAACATTGTGGAGATCGATAAAAATCTGGGGCCGAGAAAGGCCGGTGCTCGGACTAATTACCGTTCATCCTCACCTGACGATGCGACCGGAATCATTCGACCCATCTGCACCCTGCAAACACTTTATCCAATCACCCGCCTTCGCGGCGCAGTTCTCTACAGTCAGGGAAGCGGCGGTATTCGATCAGATCGTCGCTTATTGCGCTCCTAAGAAAGGTGGTCCGCTTGGAGGTGACGATATATTGCTCATAGACGACAACGGCGAGCAGCATGTTTTCGAGTTTCAAAGCTTCTCGTTTCATCACCAAACTCTGACACTCGGCGTCTATCTTCGCAGCTATAACAGTGTGCACAGCATAGTATAATAATAGATGGAATTTCTGGCTATTATTCGGACACAAATACTCTTGCCAGGTCCGCTTTAGAGACAGTTTTTGAATGCCTCAGCGCCGCTCCACTATTCAACCGTGACGCCAACCGCGCTGATCTGGAGCGGCGTGTTTGTAACTCGCGTTCAAGGCGGTCGAAAACTGGCCAGTAGTCGTCACCGAACTCTTTGATGAGTTTGGCAACTTCCGACAGGCCGTCTTCGATTTCCTGATCTGTTACTTTACGACGTGAAGCCATGGAAGATATTTCAGCGCGGGAATGCCTGCTCCTTTCGCCTAACTCGCCCGTTTAGGGCGTGACCAGACGAGGTCCGCTTTACCGTCATGATCGAACAAGGCCGCCCAGATCGGTTCGCGAAAACTTGGATCATCCAGGAACACCGAAAGATACGGTTTCGGCGTATCGCCTTCCGACATTTTACGCCGGGCAAAACCAAGATCGCATTGGCCTGTTTTGACGAAGAAATCCGGACTGTCCGCATTCTTCTTTTTGTCGTTCGCAACAATGCGAACTTTACGCGCCATGCTCAGGGTTGAAATTGTGCCTTCATAGCCGTCCTTTACGGGGCGGAATTCTCCAATGGTAGCCATGTTTTTCTCCTTTTGGTTAGTGGTGGAATTATCATGTGCGACCGATCTCCCGGCGGGCTTTCTTGAAACCGCTGTCGGTGTTTAGAAATGATCGCAGCATCGAGGGAATGAGTGCGGCAATTGTCGCTTTTTCGCCGTAAGCGCGCTCAAAGATTTCGGCGTAGATTTGCAAGTCCGATCGTAAGTCTGGTTCAAGGGCGACATTGAGTTTGACGGGTGTGGTGTCGGGCAATGGTCCGATTTTAAGGGTCGGTGTGTGACGAGGGGTGCTCATGGGTTGCCTCCATAGGGTTGAAGAACGAGGTCTTTGTTGACGATCACCCGCAGTCGCCAGCCCGGACGAATTTTTATCGTCGGCTGAACGGTAAGCTGTTTGGTGATGATCTGTTGACCTGCCTGATTGAAAGTGCGCTGACCGCCATCGCGGAGCGCTTCGAGAATATCGCTATCGTTACTATCCCGGCCAAGTTCTGAACCGACCGACAAAACGGACGAAAGAATTGCCGCTTGAAAGAGCTTCCAGGTGTGCTGATCGACACGGTCTTTCACACCTGCGTAACCGGCCAGGTCTGTGCCTGGCAGGTTTTCAATTGTGATTGATGTGCCGTCCGGCATGATCACGCGCGACCAAACCATCGGCGCACGCGACTGGCCAAAAGCGATCACGCTGTCATATTTGCCGATGAGGCGCGTGCCTTGCGGGATTAAAAGATATTCCCCTGTCGCAGTATCGTAAACGTTCTCTGTGACCTGCGCGATCACTTGCCCCGGCAAATCAGAATTAAGACCCGTGATGAGGCTTGCGGGTATAATTGTCCCTGCCATGACTTGATAAGGCGAAAG
The DNA here is from genome assembly GCA_021776435.1 of Parvularculaceae bacterium. Classification (GTDB taxonomy): domain Bacteria; phylum Pseudomonadota; class Alphaproteobacteria; order Caulobacterales; family Parvularculaceae. The sequence goes on from JAJFFW010000098.1 coordinate 73,623, forward strand.
CGGTGTTTGTAGCCGATGCGGATTGTAAATTTGCGTATCAACTTCCGCGCCCAGGAAATCCTCTTTCCGGCTTTGATAATTTGTATCGAAGCCAGCGGTTTGAAACTGATCAGCCGAGATAGCTCCTTGCGGGCTTAAAGCTGAAAGCTGGTCAAATGTTGGAATGGCAAACGGGGTGGCTGTTGCCTGCGTACCTGATCTGCCTGCTGATCGTCGTTGATCAGGTTCAATAAAGAACAATTTTGAAGCGCGCGCTTCAGATGCAAGTGACGGCTGCGATGGCGCCGATGAGCTGGGACGATGGCCAGTCGCAGGGGTGTTTTGCGGTTTGAATTGAAATGGATTGTCCTTTGGCGCATCCGCTCGCGTTTTGCCCAACATCGCCGCACCCAAATCTCCCGGCATCGGCGGTCCAAGCTTGGACGGCATATCGGCATAACTAATGGGTAGCGCATTGAAAGCATCCGGCATCGTCTTGTTGGCCGTATTATAAAGCTCGGTTCGCGCCGCCACGTCACCATTCGCAGGTGAGCGCAACGCAAAGGCCGCCGCACATAACAAAAGTACGCTGATTGCGCAGACGGTCGCGATCAGAACCTTCCGATTGAACCGTTTGACCGGACGGGGCCTGGCCCGGATGGCCAAGTCTTCTGGTGTCGCTGCGCCGCTCATAGTCCCGCCACCCGCCTTTGAGGCGCCCGTGTGCGTTCTATACGCACGACTTGCTGGTCTTTTTCACCAAGGCGCAGTTCAGCGACAGCAAACAATCTGTCCACCACATAATAGGCGCCGTTGACGCGATAATTGACGAGTTGGCTCTCCCCATTGCGACCGACCACAAAAAGTGGCGGCGCTTCACCCTGGTCGAGCCGTGCGGGGAACTGGATAAAGACTTTGCGGCCATCATCAAAGGCGCGCAAAGGGCGCAATGGGGGGTGTCACCGTCGATTTCGTAGCGAAAATTCAGGCGCTCAATCTGGAGACCACGCAGGGTTGATTGACGTGCGCGCGCGTGGCTTGATTTGGAAACAGCCCTTCGTGTCACCAATTCTTCGTGGGGATAACGCCAGGACACAGCCGCCATATAAGTCTGACGGAAAGATGTCAGCTCCATATGATAGGTCCGCTTTGATGTGGTGATGATCAGGTTGGTGGTTAGCCCGCTGGAAATTGGCTTCACCAGAATATGAACCTGTTCGGTGTCACCGCTGCCGGACACGGTATCGCCGAGCACCCAACGCATCGTATCGCCAGCGGACACCGATATAAGCTCTTCACCCGGCTGGAGGGCGATATCGGTCACTTGCGCGGGTGCCGTATAGACCTGATAGAGCGCGCCAATCGTATAGGGATAGATTTGAATGGCGTTGATAAAATTCTGACCATCAGGCTCAATCGCGGCGGACGCATTTGCCCGATCGATTGTCTCATGCGGTTTCAATGCCGGGCCGGTCGCAACACGCCGTTCCATCAAGGGTTTTAGCTGGCCCGCCATCGCCACCGGTTCGATACGTTCCATGACAATTGGCGTCACGTCACTATCATCCGCCAGATAGACAGCTTCGATAAAGTCGGCATTGTCCAACTCGAAATCATCATAGTCGTCAAAGCTTTGAAGTGTGGAGCACGCGCCGAGTAGGCTGACGGCTCCCAATAGGGTCACGATACGGATCATTATTTCTCTCCTTGAATGAGGTCTTTGGACCAGTTGATACCGTGCACATAAACGCCGAGCGGATTGCTATGGAGCGTCTGCTCATCGCGAGGCGGATCAAGCACAACGGCAAGAACGGCGGTGAAAGTTGCTTGTGAAATCTGGACGCCGGACAAATAGGTCGTCTCGCGCCAGCGAATATCGAAACTATCTTCGGACGAGCGAACGATGCTGGCTATTTCAACAGAGATGGAGCGCCTTCCAACTTGGGCGAATGGATCATTGTCGCGGGCATATTCGTTTAGCGTATGGCCTGCCTGGTCGGTCGTATAGGCATAGGCTTTGAGCCAGTTTTCACGCACGACAATCGGGTCGATTGAAACCGAACGGACATTTTTGATGAATTCGCCAAGTTGATAAGCGATCTGCGCGTCTGAGGGTTTGTAGTCGGCGACGGCGGATTTAACCGCCCTCACGTCACCGCTCGTTTCCAACTCAACCACATAGGGCGTGATAAAACTTTGCGACGATTGCCACACATAGGCGCTTGCCAAACCAATGGTTAGCCCCAGCGAGATCAAGGCGGTCAGTCGCCAGTTCTTGGCCTGGACGCGGGCGGCGCCCATGCGGTTATCCCAGACCTGGGCCGCTTGTTGATAGGGCGTCGTGGCGACGGGTGTTGACCCGTATTTTTGCTGTTGTCGTTTCCACATGGGTGGTTACTCCTCATCCTGTCTAAGACGCGGACCTTCACCAGCGCCGCCGCGATCTCCGTCACGAAGAGCGGCGGATGCGGCGAGACCTGCATCGCGTTGAAATTGATTGCCGTCCGCGCCTCGGGCCCATTTCGGGGCATCGTTGGCCGGGCTTTGTGTGGCGGTGTTTGAAGCTCCACCGTTAATGGCGCCGCCCGTGGCGGTGACCGCGCCGCGTCCACCCCCTTGAAAACTCTGTTTGAGAGGGCCGGTCATTTTAGCGGCGGCAGACTTTGCACTATTGGCGACCGCGCCCATGCCAGCTTGTGCAACCGCGCTGACGCCTGCTGCCGCGCCCTTGATGCCGCCAGCGCCAGATGCAGCCTTGCCCATTGAAAAAGCCATGCCCGCGCCGCCGCTCATGGAAGCGCCAGTTCTCATCGCGCCTGTGGCTGTTGACGCGCCTGCGCGTACCGCGCCGCCAGCAAGAGCGCCACCTGCAACGGCGCCGGCGCCAACGGCAGCGGCTGTTCCGACAACCGTACCCGCGCCCAATTGGGGAGCGCCCGAAACAAGGCCTGCTGCGATACCCGGGCTAAAGATACCAAGGGCGAACAATGCCATGCTGCCAAGTATGACCGCGCCAGCATCTTCGAGCGTTACATCACCGCTACTGAACCCTGCTGTGATGGAGCCAAACAGTGTCGAGCCGATACCGACAATGATCGCCAGCACCATGAGTTTAATGCCCGAAGCGATCACATTGCCAAGGACGCGCTCGGCAAGGAACGATGTTTTGTTCCAAAGGGCAAAGGGGATGAGGACAAAACCCGCCAGGGTCGTTAGCTTAAACTCAATGATGGTGACGAAAAGCTGGATGGCGAGGAAGAAGAAAGCGAACAATGTGATCAGCCAGGCCAGGAACAAAATGCCTATCATCACAATGTTGGTGAAAAAACCGATAGGCCCGGTCAATTCATTGATTTCTTCGAGCAGAGGGTGCGCGGCGGTAAAACCTGTATTGGCGACAAATCCCGGTCTCAATAAATCTGCTGCGGTGATGGTTGATCCGCTGGCATTTAATCCGAGCTGGGCGAAACTATTGAAAATGACATCGGCAAGAAACGCAAAATTGCTGATGATCAGGGCGAAGAAACCAACATACAAAACCTTCTTGATGAAAGTTGCGATGATATTGTTGTCCGGCCCCATGGCCCAGAACAGACCGGCAAGGATGATGTCTATGCTCACCAGAAACACCGTCAGATAGGCGATATCCGGTCCGAGCAAGCCGAAGCCGCTATCGATATAGGCCGAGAAAGTCGCAACGAAGGTGTCAATGATGCCGAGATCGTCCATGGTCTTCGCTCCTAACGCCGCGTGTAGGCGTTATCGACGCCGACAAACCTTGTGTGTTTGACTTTGCTCTCGCGTTCGATCTGGAGACGCCGGGCGCGCTCTAGGCTTTCGGCGCGATGTTGCGCCGCCATCAGTTCCTGCATTTGCATGGCTTGCTTGGCGTCCAGCGCCGCGATTTGATTGCCGGTTTGTGCGACCGACAGTGCGCCCTCGGCTCGTTCCGTTTGGGTCAAGAGCCGGTCCAGGGTTGAGGCGTCCGCTTTCACGGTCTGGACGATTTGGGATTGAACCATCAACGCGTCATGAAAGGCGTTACGTGATGTAACCCATTGAAACTCAGCGGCAGTTGCCATCTCTGTCTTTGACCAAGCCGAATAGTCTTCCGGGTAATTCTCACGGAAAATGCGATCCGTCTCGGCGATCTCGTAAGTAATGGATTTGGCGCGATCCATGAGATTGAAAATCTCACCGAGTAGCCGGTTGATTTTCGTCTGCGGATTATATCCTGACCGAATGAGGTTTTTGGCGTCACTGATCAACATATCCGCTTCGTTTTGAAGCTGTCGGATTTGATTGTTCACCGTTTGCAAGGTGCGTGCGGCGGTAAGGATGTTTTGTCCGTAATTCGTAGGGTCGAAAACAACACCACCGAAAAATTGGGCGTGGACAGACGGGGTTATTACCAGAGGCACCGTCGCCAGGATGAGGGCTGCGATTATTCTACGGCGCATAATGTTTCTCCTTTTTGTGGGGTGATGAGATCGGCGGCCCATTCGAGACCGCGTGCCCGAAGCCATGCTGGCGCAAAGCCGTCGCCATGGGCATTTTGCATGTCCTCGACCAGGCGCAGGTGGTCTTTTGAGGACGCAGCGCAAAAGGCGAGTGCAATGGGACCAAGACCTAAATCGAACAGGCGGTTTCCGGCCCGAGACTGGAAATAATAATCCTGCTTGGGTGTCGCCTGGGCAATGATTTCAACCTGACGCGCATTGAGACCGAACGCTTCGTAAGTTTCCTGTTGTTGCGGCTCCAGCGCCCGGTCATTGGGCAAGAATATCCGCGACGGGCAGCTTTCAATGATCGCCGGAGCTATAGAACTATTGGCGATGTCTGACAGGGATTGCGTGGCAAATATGACAGACACATTCCGCTTGCGTAAGGTTTTCAACCATTCCCGAATGCGGCCCGCAAACAGCGGGTCGTCGAGAAACACCCAAGCCTCATCAAGGATGAGCATGGTCGGTTTGCCGTCGAAGCGGTCCTCCAACCGGTGAAACAAATAGGTGAGTACCGGCAGCACCAATGATTTGTGGTGCATCAATTCTTCCATCTCGAAACATTGCCAATCGCATGTCCCTAATTTCTCGACATCCGCATCAAGCAATGCCCCGTGGGCGCCTGCGAGCGTATAGGGTTGGAGCGCTTGTTTCAGCCGGTTCGATTGCAACAGGACGCAAAGCCCCGTCATCGTGCGTTCTTTCACCGGCGCCGTGCTGAGAGATGTTAAAGCGGTCCAGACCGCTTCTTTGACATCCGGCTTAATCTCTATGCCTTCATGGGCGAGCAGCCCCATAACCCATTCAAGAGCCCATGACCGCTCAAACTCAGCATCGATCTGCGCGAGTGGTTGAAAGCAGAGGCTATCGTCTGCTCCAAGAGCAAAATGTTCGCCGGCCATGGCGGCTGTTACCGCTTTTGCGGAGGCGCCTTTATCGAAAATGAAAACTTGGCTCTCCGCATAGCGGCGAAACTGCACGGCGATCAGCGACAGGAGCACGGATTTGCCGGCGCCGGTCGGCCCGACAATCAGGGCATGTCCCACATCGCCTTGATGGGTGACCAGGCGAAACGGCGTGTTTGTGCCCGTGGTGGCATAGAGCAAAGGCGCCCCGCCCAGATGTTCATTCGTCATCGGGCCAGCCCAAACAGCGGAAAGCGGCATCATATGGGCGAGGTTTAAGGTGTGGACGATCGGCTGGCGAATATTGGCATAGGCATGGCCGGGGATTGTGCCGAGCCAGGCATCGACGGCGTTGACGGTTTCAGTGATCGTCACAAACCCGCGTCCATTGATGACGCGCTCAACCTCTCGCAACATGGCGTCAGCGGTGTTTGCATCTGCATGATGCACGACAACCGCCGTGGTTAAATACCCAAAACCTACATGGTCTTCACCAAGCGCTTGCATGGCCGCGTCTGCGTCCCCCGCTTTATTATCAGCGTCAGTATCAACCAGCGCAGAGGATTCATTGGTCATCACTTCTTTGACCATGGCCATGAGGGATTTGCGTTTTGCAAACCATTGACGGCGATAGCGGCCCAGAACTTTGGTCGCTTCCGCTTTGTCCATGGGCAGGTAGCGCGTCATCCACCGATAGGAAAACCCAAGCCGGTTTAAGTCATCAAGCAGTCCGGGCTCGGTCGAGGCCGGAAACCCGTGAATGGAGACAACGCGCACATGTTCGCCGCCCAACATCGGTTCAAGACCGCCGACTAGATCGGCGCCACCCAATATGGCGTCCAGATAAGCAGGTGCCTCGGGCATTTTGACCCGATGGCGTTTGGGCGATACGCTCGCTTGCAGATAGGTCAGCGTCTCGTCATCATCCAGGAAAACGGCTTCCGGCAAAACGCCCTTGAAAAGATCAAGGCTCTTGTCAGTTTCAGCAATGAACCTGCCGAGATAATCATTGGCGTTCAAATCGACCGCATCATCGGGCGTTTCGATAATCAAGTCTTCTATACGGCCGACTGAATCTGTCGGCGGCAGGAAGGCGAAGGTGATATAATAAGCCGACTCGTAGAGATCACCGGCCTCTGTGAACTGGCCTTTGCGTTCCTCATCAATCAGCCAGCCGACCGAGTCGCGCCAATCGCTTTCAGGATAATCCAGCGCTGCTTCACGCGCCGCCTCGAAATAGAGCGCCCACCCTGAGCCAAAGCGTTTCAGGGCATTATTAATCCGGGCACAGACAGAGACCAGCCCTTCACCGGTCGAGCTTTCGAGATCAGGCCCTCGAAAGCGCGCCGTGCGCTGGAAACTACCGTCCTTGTTGAGAACAACCCCCGGCGCGACCAAACACGCCCATGGCAGATAATCCGCAAGCCGGGTTTGCCTGGTTTGATATTCTTTCAGATTGATCATGCCAGATACCCCTTGTGCCGCACATGCCGGATAAGCACTTCGAGGAATTGCGGGTCGCGCTTGGCGGCAAAAACACAAATCCCATGAGCAATCAGCCAGTAGAGAGTGCCTATCACCCACAATTGCAGGCCCAGTCCGAGGGCAGCTGCGAAGGTGCCGTTTAAGATGGCGGCGGAGCGCGGGGCGCCGCCCATCAATATCGGCTCGGTGAGCGAGCGATGGACCGGGATGGTGAAGCCTGCATTTATCGGTTGGGCGGGCATTAGAAAGTTGCTCCACCGCCAAAGCTGAAGAAAGACAGGAAGAAACTTGTCGCGGTGAACGCAATCGACAGACCAAAGACGATCTGAATGAGTTTGCGAAATGAGCCGCCTGAATCGCCGAAGGCCATGGTCAGGCCCGTGATCACAATGGCGATTACGCCGATGATTTTTGCGACAGGCCCTTCGATAGATTGAAGAATTTGGTCAAGCGGCCCTTCCCAGGGCATGCCCGATCCGGCAGCGTGAGCAGGACTTGCAAGTGCAAGCACGATGACGCCAACGCCAATTGCGCGCAGCATCATCGAAGTGGTTTTATTCAACATCATGATTTTCCTCCATTTGTTGTTGTAGATTGGGATGGGAGTGAAACGAGCTTGAGGCCCGGATCGGGATATTCGGGCGCGTGATAACCGCCCTCGACATCGGGATGGGGCCCAACGACCTCACGGATAGATGAAATGCGCCGTTTTTGGCCGCGCCCCTCAATGAAGACGGCAAGGTCAATGGCCTGGCAGATCAGCATTTGCGGAATACTGGCTGAAACCTCGCCGACCAGTTGCTCAAGGCGTTGCAAACCACTGACAGCGCAATTGCCGTGAATGGTGCTGATCCCGCCCGGATGGCCCGTGTTCCAGGCTTTCAACATGTCGAGCGCTTCTGCGCCGCGCACTTCGCCAACAATGATCCTGTCAGGGCGAAGACGAAGAGTGGATTTCACCAGAGCCGCCATCGAGACGGAACCGGTTTGCGTTCTCAGCGCTACATGATCAGGCGCCGCACATTGCAACTCACGCGTATCTTCAAGAATGACGACCCGGTCACCTGTTTGCGCGATTTCGTGCAGCAGCGCATTGGCGAGCGTGGTCTTTCCAGACCCGGTGCCGCCAACGATGAGGATGTTGCGTTTATCGGCGACCGCTTGCTTAAGCACATCGCAGCGCAAGGGTGAAAGCGATCCGGCCTCCACATAATCATCCAGCGTATAGATCTTGGCTGCGGCTTTACGGATGGCGAAACATGGCGCCGTTGCAATCGGCGGAATGATGCCTTCAAAGCGCTCACCGCCGCCCGGCAATTCGGCGCTGACAATCGGCTGGGCGCGTGTCACCTCCTGGCCAATATGACTGCCAATAACGCGAACAACCCGCTCGGTTTCAGACGCCGTCATTATCGTATCGGTCTTCACCCGGCCTTCGCCGTGCCGGTCCAGCCACACGCAGCCATCGGGATTGACCATGACCTCGACGACATTCGGATCGGACAGGGCTTCAACAATCGCCGAACCCATGGCTGTTTTTAGCATGGTCTCGGTACGCAGAATTGTTTCAGACGAGGTATCAGGCATTGGCCAGCTCCTTTTCGGATTTGGATTCCGGTTCGGGGCGAGGTTCATGCAGACGCATCAACTCATCTTTTGTGAAAAATGCGGTCTCATCGACCATGACATCATCAAGCGCCGTAAAGAGAATGCTTTCCCCATCGGCCAGAACGGTTTGCAGGCTTTCAATGAAACGCTCAAACCGCGCCGCGCCTTGCGACTGAGCTGCCGCCTTATCCTTATCGGGCACAGGTGGAATGACGGTCAGAAAATAGCGCACGAACAGGGAGAACGCTTCGGCTGAAATGATCTGGTTGCGTTTCAGGATTTCAGTTTGCCGCGTCATGCGGTCGAGACGGCGGATAATTGCGCCGTCACGTTTGACTTCATGCTCTTGTGCAAAGAATGCGCTCAGGGCTTGATTGACGACGTGAGAGACATTGCTCTCGGGCCGAGCTGCCAACGCGCATAAGCGAATGTGATTTTCTACGTCAATATAGGTCCAGATGCGGGGTTTTGTGGAAGGCATGGCTAAAAATCCATCAGGTCTAGTTTGGGCGTGCCCTTATCCACGCCGTATGTGCGGCGAGCGATATCAGCGGTGCGGGCGAGGTCATTTGCGCGTTTGGCGTCAAACTCGCCGTCATCATGCTGAGTACTATCCTCACGGGCCGGGTTCTTCTCGGTGTCCTTGTCCGTTGGCGGCGTATCGATTTCCGGTTTCCGATCTTTGCCGCCATCATCGGTGCTGGAGATTTGATCAAACCAGGGCTTTACAAGGCGTTCATCCACATCGCGGGCCGCATGGCCCCAATCATCCGAACGCGCGGGAGGGCTGTCAGCATAAGGATGATTTGGGCCTACCAAAACCGGAGAGGGGAACAACCGGTCTGTAAAGTTGGCGTCCTCATAGTATTTCAGTTTCTTGGCACGGATTGGCGGCATGCCGGAGACCAGTACGATTTCATCATCGGCGGGGAGTTGCATCACTTCGCCGGGGGTAAGCAGTTGCCGTGCGGTCTCCTGACGGGAAACCATGACATGAGCGAGCCACGGCGCCAGTCTGTGCCCAGCATAATTGCGCATAGCCCGCATTTCGGTGGTGGTTCCAAGCGCATCCGATACCCGTTTCGCCGTGCGCTCATCATTGGTGCCGAACGCCACACGGACATGACAATTGTCCAGGATCGAATTGTTCGGGCCGTAGGCTTTTTCAATCTGATTGAGGGATTGTGCGATAAGAAAGGCGCGCAGTCCGTATCCGGCCATAAAGGCAAGGGCGCTCTCGAAGAAATCGAGCCGTCCAAGCGCTGGGAACTCATCGAGCATCAACAACACTTGCCGTTGGTTCTTCTGCCCTGCGTCGCCTTCTAGCTTCTCAGTTAGCCTGCGACCGATCTGATTGAGAATGAGCCGGACCAGTGGTTTGGTGCGCGAGATGTCTGATGGTGGCACCACAAGGTAAAGCGAGATCGGCTTGTCGCCGTTGATCAGATCGGCGATGCGCCAATCGCATTTGGAAGTCACCTCGGCGACTGTGGGGTCGCGGTAAAGCCCGAGAAAACTCACCGCCGTCGACAAGACGCCGGAGCGCTCGTTTTCAGACTTGTTCATGAGTTCACGCGCTGCTTGCGCAACGACGGGATGGGTTCGGGGCTTGTCATCGGCGTCGCCAGTCGCGCCGAGGTGATTAGTGGACATCATTACCCAGAGCGTGCGCTCGAATGAACGACTGGGATCAGACAGAAAGCTTGCGACGCGCGCGAGCGTCTTTTCTTTCTCCGCATAGAGGACATGCAAGATCGCGCCGACGAGAAGTGCATGGCCGGTTTTTTCCCAATGGGTACGACGCTCAAGCGCGCCTTCGGGGTCAACCAGGATGTCGGCAATATTCTGAACGTCGCGGACTTCATTGACGCCTTTGCGTACTTCGAGAAGCGGATTGTATTTGGCGCTCGCAGCATTGGTGGGATCGAACAGAAGGCAATGGGAAAATGTTGAACGCCACCCGGCTGTAATCGACCAGTTCTCTCCCTTGATGTCGTGGATAACGGCGCTACCTGTCCAACTCAGTAGGGTTGGTATCACCAGTCCGACACCTTTACCGGAACGTGTCGGGGCATAGGTGAGAACATGTTCCGGGCCATCATGGCGTAAATACTGACCGTCAAAGCAACCTAGAAAAACGCCTTTTGCTTCCGACATGCCAGAGCGGGATACGTCTTTAGCGTTCGCCCAGCGTGAGGAGCCATAAGTGGTCAGGTTTTTCGCTTGCCTGCCGCGCCACACCGATCCGATGGCTGCAACGAAAGCGGCGATAAAGCCACTGCTGGCAGCAATCAAACCACCTTTGAAAAAGGTATCCGGAGCGTAAGCCTCAAAAGCATACCACCATTCAAACATCCGCCAGGGGTAATAGATGCGTTGCTCGCCAAGGGTAAACCAAGCTGGTCCAAGATAGGCGTCATAAGCAAATTGCGCTGCGACCCATTGGGTTGAAAACCAGACACCGCAGATGATCGTGATGAGCACGATCATGATCTGTCCAATGAGTATTGATTGTGGTGACATGTATGGCCTCAAGGTTATTCTTGAGACCAGCATGGCGCAGCGATTTATGTTTCGTCTACTGAGGAAACACTACAGAAATTTGAGTAGTATCAGGCTGTTGAGAGGAAAATTGAGGCGCCAGATATGGGCGCAGCCTGTTCACATATTCTCCTATAGCCAAAGCCATGGCGCCACGGTCAAAATACAGAAAGAATGGGGAGAATTGAGGGTTCGGTCATCCTACGAACGCCAAAAGGAACAACCAGACAGATAATCGGTTTAACAACTCCCATTTTGGAAAGTGGTTGCATTTCCGTTTGTGTTCTGCTAACTATCATATTTGACGAGTAAATGCTATTTGGATATCAAATATGGCAATTAATGTGAGTTCCTTGAACGCACGACGGGCTCTTGTAGCTTTGGGAACAAACATCAAGACAGCCCGCTTGAAACGACGGATTTCCGTAAAGGGGTTCGCCGAACGCATCGGTGTGTCAGAAAGCACTGTCATCCGGCTGGAGAAAGGAGATGCCGGCGTCAGCATCGGCACTCTGGCGATGGCTTGCCTCGTGCTTGGTGAAATTGATCGAATTTCGGACTTCCTCGATGCCGGGTCTGATGACACTGGATTGCTTCTCGATCGGCAAACGCTCCCAAAACGGATCGACCGAAAACGAAAACCCGGATCATCACCGTCCAGCAAAGGCGGGTCAGACCGCTCATCGGATGTGGACGATGAAGATGGGGTCGGCTTCTGATGCCCGAAGCGATCGTTGCTCTTGGGGAAGGCAAGCGTATCGTCGGCCGTCTACGCTTCGAGACCGATGGCAGACGTCAGCATTCGCAATTCGAGTACGCCGCTGAATGGTTGGCGGCGCCTGACCGCTTCGCGCTTTCACCGGGATTGCCCCTGCGCGAAGGAAGTCACTATAGCACTGGCCGAGAGGACAAGCGCTCGGCTCTGAGCGGATGTTTTGCCGATGCAGCGCCAGACTCCTGGGGACGGGCTCTGATGACCAAGGCATTAGGGGGCGGTCTCAGTGAGTTTGACTATCTGGTTCTTGCAGATGACCGCACACGACAAGGGGCTTTACGTTTTTTGGGCGAAGACATGGAACCACTATCGAATTTGGCTCCGCCAATTCCGCGTCTGGTCGAACTCGAACGATTGCGCGGGCTCGCGCAACGGTTTGAACGTGATCCAAGCGGCGCGGAAGAAGAAGCCCGCGACCTTGCCGGCATTGCCGGGTCTCTCGGCGGAGCGCGCCCAAAGGCGAATGTGGAAGGTGATGGGTATCTCTGGATCGCCAAGTTCACGTCCACAAAGGATACGAAACCAGTTGAACGCGCCGAAGTCGCAACCCTGAAACTCGCGGCCATGTGTGGACTGCGGGTTGCCGAAGCGAAGCTGGAATTGCGGGACAGCGACAGTCCGATCGCGCTCATTCGCCGGTTTGACCGCCGGGGCAATACGCGCATTCCTTATATTTCCGCCCGTACTGCGCTGGACTGGAAAGGCGATGAAGGCGGTTACTACACGGACATCGCTGATGTGATCCGTCAGATTTCAAGCGAGCCGGTCGATGATCTGAACGAGCTCTGGCGACGGATCGTCTTCACAATCCTTGTGTCCAACAAGGACGATCATTTGAAGAACCACGGCTTCATCTATGCGGGCGGAGATCGCTGGCGATTGTCACCGGCATTCGACATCAATCCGTCCCCGTCGCGTCATCGGGTTCTGGAAACAGGTATCATCCAGGGCAGATCGTTCGACGCCTCACTGGAGATCGCGCTTGAGGCAGCCGAATTTTTCGATCTGACACCAGACGATGCGCGTCAGCAAGCATCATGGATGGCGACAACGATTGCAAAAAATTGGAAGCAAGCTCTGCGTTCAGAAGGCGCATCACCAGATGAAGTTAGAAATTACGCCGATGCGTTTGAAAATACCGAAGCTGAGAAAGCCCTAAAGCGACCAAGTTGATGGCGTCACGCTGCAACATCATCCGCGGAACCTAATACTGATAATGTTAATATTTCAGGGGCCGATATTCTCCCATTAAACTCCGCTCCATGCCGTTACCCCAACCGCTTCCATGATCGCTAGTATTTGTTGCGACATGTTTGTCGGAGATGTTATGCGGTGGAAAAGCCAGGAGTTGAAGAACGCTTCCCGGACGTAGGTGCCAACTTGCCCAAGTGAGCGGGGAGTCACCATTCGCATCGCGTGCTTGTTTTTCAGCGCCGTAGTCGAGAAGCAATTGGATCGTTGGTGGATCGCTGAATGCGGCAGCGCGGTGCAGCGGCGTTTCGCCTTTTGTGCGGGTGTCACGCATGAACGCCGAAGTTTCCTGGCCCGCAATTGTTCGTGCGTTTGGGTCGGCGCCGCGCTCAAGAAGTAATTGAACGGTGTAGCCAAAATATGGGCGCTCCGCTTTGCAGAGTGCATTGTGTAGAGCTGTTTCGCCGGTGCCTGGTAGTGAATGCTTTGGGTCGGCGCCATGGGCAATCAGAAAATCGCATATCTTCCAATAGCCAAAAAAAGCGGCGCTGTTGAGCTGTTCATTCAAATTCAAGCCCGTTAAGTCATGACCTGCATCTACGACTGCCCTTAGGGCTGTTACGTCACCATAATAAATAAACCATGCGAGTGGATTAATTGGTCCGGCCTGCACTATCTTGCGCCAATCGGGCAGTTTGATCAATTCGAAGACGAGGTCCGTGCGTCCTTCGCTAATGAGCTCAAGCATTTTATCACGCGTCATAATCTGTCTCCTTGAAGTTTATCGAGTCGGTGAGAGCGGCGGTGATCATCATGGCGTCCCATCTGAATGCCGACGCCAAGGAAATAACACTGTGTATGCAGGAATATCGGTGATACTTTTTCGCCTTATGCTGATTAACTTACGTGAATGCAGCCTGGTGATTGCCGATTGAACGCTGCGTTTTGACAGCCCGGTCGCTTCGGCGATATCGCGCAAACTGACGGCAATAGTATGATTGCATACTGCGTCAGTCCATCGATAGAGAAATAGATAGACGAGAAACGCTGAAGGTTGGCGATCATGCCCGCATAAGTCACGCATGAGCGTGTCAAAAATATACGGGTCTATCTTTAAGTTCACCATTATATACACCTATGGCAATAACTGCCATAGCAGTATTTACATGTCTTGAACTGTTCACACAAGAGAGGAATGTTGGCGCTATGCGTCAACCAAAGGGAGGTCTCCATGATCAAAGGAATTAAATTCGCGAGCATACCTGTGCGCGACCAACAGCGCGCGCTTGAATTTTTTACAGAAAAACTCGGGTTCAAAGTGCAAACCGATCAACCGTTCGATGACAATCAGCGTTGGATCGAATTAGCAATACCGGGCAGTCTGACGCGGTTGGTTTTGTTTACGCCGCCGGGTCACGAGGATCGCATCGGCAGTTTTTCTAATGTCACTTTCTACTCAGACGATGTTGATCACACATACAAGCAACTGATTGATAAAGGCGTTGAGTTCAGTCAAGCTCCTCAAAAAGCCGATTGGGGGACATCGGCAATGTTTAAAGACCCAGACGGAAACGTTTTTCTAATTTCGTCAAAATAGCGACCTGCTAAGCCTAATAAAGTTCGGCAAGATCACCCCTTCAATGAAACTGAGAATGGTCGTGACAGCTCTACAGACAGAAGAGGAAAACTTAAGTCCGCTGGCGATCAGCGTATGGGCGAAATTGATATTAGAAATGTCGTGAATGTGTCATTAGGGAACCGGTGTTAGTTCCAACACATCAGGCCGGCGGGTAAGTAGACGTTCGTCCACCCCTGAGTTTTGTAACACGCGGGTCACGATATCCCTCTGCCCTTCGTCAAACGCCAGGATACACTGCCGCCACGTATCAGACCTGACACTGACTTTCCACGATTGCGCTCCAACATCTCCCGCCATGGCACGAGCGAGAAATCTTTGACTCGTTCAATGACGGCGTATTTTCCGCTGGGGCAGTCAATACTGTTTGCATAAATGCCCTCAATGCGGCCCCGGCCCGGCGAAGGCGAGTACGCTTTACCCATCGTACTCGACAATTCGGCGCCAGCACTTTCAAGATCACGCGTCTCAAGCGCATCGAGTATGTCTTGTGAGAGCCGATGCTGACCTTTTTCGAGGAAACCTTGTTTCATCAAAAAATTGCGCCGTACTGCGCGGGCGGTTTCAACATCGCTGGCAAAACCGCGAGCGCCGTCTGCATCATCAAAATCTCGCAAATGCTCATCGAGCCATGTGGCGCCGATAGCTGTTTTCATTTGCGACAATCGCAGGCCAGATGTCAGGGAGATGTCAGCGGGCCGACGCGCCGCTGTTGCAACCTCATACGCCGTTGCGTGCTCAAGATAATCCTTCGGAATGTCCCATGTCGCATCTTGCTGGCGTTGCACATGGCCGACACGATGCATTGCTTCCAACCGCCGAATATGCGCTGCGACAAATTCAGGCCGCGCAGTTTTATCTGCGCCCATGTGAAGAATGGCGCTGTAACGCCCATCATTGGCGCCAGCGATTTTCGCAATCGTATAATCGGAACTGCGCGGTTCTTTGTTTGGCGGCGTCACAGTGACAATCTGGCCTTTAGCAAATTCCGGCAATCGCGCTTCACCGCCGATGGTGACATAGACGGGCTTGCCATCAAGACTATCGATCACGACGTAAGCGCGGTCATTCACGTCATCGGCGATCCCCTTATCAATGATCACGCCGACAACTTGCTTGGCGCTATCTGAGCCTGGATCAAAGATGGACGATGCATCCATTACCCGGCCCGCATCTTTTCCTTCCATCGCCCTATGCATAGTTTTGATAATGTCGCCGCGCTCTCCCATTCGGCGCAAAGTCGCATCCGCATCTGATACGAGCGTCCATCGGCCTTTTCCTGCGGGTTCGGCTAGGCCCATGCTGACCAGCTTCTTGAGCCGCATTCGCGCCAGTTGATTTCTCCAACTTGATCCGGGCCGAGACGGCCCCGTGAGATCAATCACACCTTCACGCGCGGCCTTAAAAATCGTGTGGTCGATTTGTGTGAACCGCTCCTGGCCAACCATACGCGCTATTCGGTTACGGCCATCAATCTCGGGCACGGGGCCAAGCTCTATTTCGACCAATTCCTGGACGCGCTCCCGAATACCGTAAGCGATATAATCGCGCGGGATAACGAGATCCGCGCCACCATCGCGCTTCCCACTAATAATGAGATGCGTGTGTGGCTGGCCAGTGTCATAGTGATTGACGGCAACCCAATCGAGCTTCGTGCCAAGATCGTTTTCCATTTGATCGACGAGATCGCTTGTGAGTGCTGTCAGGTCTTTTAACTCGCCCGCATCTTCTGGTGATATGATAATCCGAAACTGGTGCCGGTCATCGCTCCCGCGTTCCAGAAACGTATCCTTGTCAGCTTCCAATTCATCCCGGTCATACAGTTTGCTCGGCTCGCCCTTTGGCCCCGTTCCATCGCGCTCCACATAATCCATATGATGGCGTTGTGCGCTGAAGCCTTTAGCATCCATGCGCACAACATGAACTTTCACGATGACGCGCCTTTGAAAGTGACCGCGTGCTGCTTGTCGTTGGCGTCCACCACCGCCGCGTCTGCTTCGTGAAACACGGCCCGCACCCCTAGCCATTTTCTTGAAAAAACCTTGCACACGCCGCTCGCCGCTGGGGCTGCGAATCCGCCCCAGTTTCACTTCAAACTGATTGTCACCGCTCACACCCATGAGTTAGCGCCAATTCCAATAAAATAAGGGATTTTGTAAGGGGGCACCCCCGGAAACCTTAATGGTCACTGATCCTAAGCCCAAAAAGGGGGTGACCCCACCAACGCAGGGAGCACCCCTAAAAAAGATGTGCAGACAAGGCGTTAACCCCCAAGGGGTGACCCCGCCTTTTATCTTGCCCTCCGCGCCATTCGCTTCGCTCATACCCCGCGCCCGGCCATGTGCTATGCCTGACGCCGCCAAATCGTCTGGCTTTAACCCAAGATACCGAACCGTACCGAGAACATTATCGAGCGGCACTGGGCCAAAATACCGGCTATCGAAAGAAGTCTGCACATCAATAGAGACGAGAAAAACTTCGTGTTTTTCAAGCGTTATACAGCCATGCCAGTTTGGCATTTCACGCCCCAAACCGTCCTGTAGGTGAGCATGAATATCAGGACGGTTTGGGGCGCTAACAACCCCTTTTGTGGAACAGATTTTCTCCCCCGCCACCGCCCAAACGGTTTTAATTAAAGGGATATGTTGCGGTAGATAATGCCGATTATGTGCAAGCTTTCGCGCCTTGGCTGGTGCAAAGGCCGCGACCTTAACATCGCGAACAACTGCACCATTCGGGTCTAGCGCATACCAGCCGACAGGGGCGCTTTCGCTCTTATTATAGATCAAACGAGGTGTTGGAGGAGAGAAAATCTCCCATGTGACGGCCACACATAATGCCGTCAGGGCGGCGCCAGCGATTAGACGTGTACACATATGTCCCCACAGATTAGGTGATTTCAGCCGCGACTACTCGGCCTGTTTCAATAGCGTTATGAAGTCGTAGCCATCGTTGCGGCGGTATGTCTTCGAGCACTCCATGTGTGATTTTGAGATCGTCAAATAGATTGAGCGCACGCTTCACGCGGGCCTTACCTTTTGCGCAAAGCAGGATTTGTGCGCCCGGACTAACTCCCGGCACGGCTGTCACAGGTCCGCCATGTGTCGCCGCGCAAACGAATAATCGCCAATCCTGCGTGCCGTATTTATCACCGCGCCAGCGCTCATAAGCGAACACCTGACCAGGAGAAAAGGCTGCGAACTCGCGTCTCCAATCTCGCCGGATTTTCAAGACAGGCTCACCAAAAATCAAACGATTATTGATACGGTTCTTGCGGTAGGAGATGATGGCGACGGTGAGCTGGCCCGCTGTCATCGCCGCGTGCCAGCGCCGCCCTTATGGTCGCGCGGGTCATCTTGATGTCTGTCAAATGCTGGTAATTCAGAAGGGTTGGAATGGCGCGCACGTGACCAGCGGTTCAGATCGTCGATGTGATAAACGACCTTGCCGCCATGCTTGCGCCAGGCCGGACCTTCTTGACGCCACCGCATCGCATTGAGCGTACTTTCCTCAAGCCGCAGATAAAGCGCAGCCTCTTTTGTGGT
>JAJFFW010000099.1 GCA_021776435.1 Parvularculaceae bacterium
TCAACCGATATCAACGCCGTTGAGCGCTGCGGCGTCTAAGAAACAGCCATAGCAAAGAATGTTGATGGCGTCGGCTTGCGACGCAGTAAATTCCTCGTCCGTCATTTCATTGCACGCGGTGCAAATGGCCTGACATTGCCCATCGACATGATTCCAGCAAAACCCACGCGGTTCACCATCCTTCAGTGTTTCGATAATGTGGTCGCAAACAAAGGTTTCCTCTTGTTCGCCGTGCGTTCCACAGGTGAGCTTGGTCATGCGTGAACGACCTCAATTCTCCGAGTTCGGAGCGTGTTGAACAAAGTGTTTTTGGTCTTTGGCGCTGAGTTTTTCAAGCTGTCGCTTCGCGCTCTCGATAGAGCGGCGTAAATTCGCACGGCGATAAGCCCGCACCTGAGGTCCGATAAACGGCGCCCGCGCAATCCACCCCATGCGCATGGCGATAACCAGAACCAATACGCCAAAGGCGGAAGGGCCCGCCACCTCCGACGGCAATTCTCCACTCATCAGCGCGACCCTAAGGGGCATGATGAAAAACCCAATCAGCACTCCAAACATGGCGCCGTAAATGGCTGCTCCGGCATGGACATGCCACGCCTGACGGTCGCGGTGACGTTCCTTCAGGGTTGCGAATGAAGTGATCACGAAGACAATCATGATCGTCGCAGCGACAACAAGACCGGTCCATGAGGGCAGATTAGACGGTGTGGAGGTCATGGGTTACTCCCGTACATAGATATAGGCAGTACAGAACAAAACTGCTTCTGTTCAGCATGAACCTAGCGGGTGATGGCATGAGTGATAAATCATTTTCTACCCTCATCTTGAGGTGCGCGTAAGTCTTCTCGCTAAAGCGCGAAGGCTGCGAGCCTCGAAGGATGGCCGTTAAGCGCATTGCTCACCGCACATCCTTCGAGGCTCGGCCGGATCAAGTCCTGCCTCACCCCTCAGGATGAGGTCTGAAGGCGCCGCGTCCTCCCTCATCGATCAATCTCGCCGAACACCACATCCAGCGAGCCAATGATCGCCGAAATATCTGCCAGCATGTGACCGCGGCTGATCCAGTCCATTGCCTGTAGATGAGCATAACCTGGCGCGCGGATCTTGCAGCGATAAGGTTTGTTCGATCCATCCGAGACCAGATAGACGCCAAATTCGCCCTTCGGCGCCTCGATAGCGGTGTAGACCTCGCCGGCAGGAACGTGAAACCCTTCCGTATACAGTTTAAAATGATGGATCAACGCCTCCATCGAACCCTTCATCTCCTCACGACGGGGCGGCGCCACCTTACCATCGGTCGACATCACCGGGCCGGGGCCCTCTTCACGAATTTTGACAATCGCCTGTTTAATGATGGAGGTTGACTGTTTCATTTCCTCCATCCGGCACAAATAGCGATCATAGCAATCACCATTCTTCCCGATCGGAATGTCGAAATCATATTCAGCGTAGGTTTCATAAGGTTGGGATTTACGCAGATCCCACGCCGAGCCAGAACCGCGCACCATGACGCCGGAAAAGCCCCAGGCGAATGCTTCTTCTTTCGTGACAACGCCGATGTCTACATTGCGTTGTTTGAAGATGCGATTGTCAGTAATCAGCGTTTCGATATCTTGCATCTTTTCGGGAAACTGATCGCACCAGGCGTCGATATCGTCAATGAGCGCATCAGGCAGGTCTTGATGCACGCCGCCAACACGAAAATAGGCCGCATGCATGCGCGAGCCGGAGGCGCGCTCATAAATCACCATCAGTTTTTCGCGCTCTTCGAAGCCCCACAGCGGCGGCGTCAGCGCGCCCACATCCATCGCCTGGGTGGTGACATTCAGGATGTGCGAAAGAATGCGGCCGATCTCGCTGAACAATACACGGATGTGCTGCGCACGGCGCGGAATCTCAACACCCAGGAGTCGTTCCGCCGCAAGACAAAAAGCGTGTTCCTGATTCATCGGCGCGACATAATCAAGGCGGTCGAAATAAGGGATCGCCTGCAGATAGGTCTTATACTCAATCAGCTTTTCGGTGCCGCGATGGAGAAGTCCTATATGCGGATCAACGCGCTCCACCACTTCGCCGTCAAGCTCCAGCACCAGTCGTAAAACACCATGAGCCGCTGGATGTTGCGGGCCGAAATTGATTGTGAACTTGCGGTCCGAAGAGGCTTCGGAAGCGCTTTCTTCTATTTCGATTACTTTCGTTCCGTCAGCCATCAGGCACCTCCGCGCAAAGAAGTGGGTAGTGAGTAGTTAATAGTGAGTAGGAAAGATGCATCTCTATCACTCTGCCGCTTTTTTCTGAACAGATCGAATTAGAGCCCTCAACATTTTGCCCAATCCGTCACTCCGTTCCAACAAATCGTTGGCTGTCTCTTGTTCCAACAACCCAACCCTTCCGGATAGAATTGTGTGCGTTTCAAATTCTTTCAGGGACCCTTGAGCAATCTTGAGAAAATGAGCAAAGGAACCTCCGCTATCACGACCATATCCCTCAGCAATATTTGCAGCGATTGACACAGAGCAGCGCCGCATCTGAGAGGTAAGGCCATACATTTCCTCTTTAGGAAATGATTTGGTGGCCGCATAGCAGAGTTCCGCCAAATCAATTGCATGCTGCCAAACCTTCAAGTCGCGATAGGAAACGATGCTGCCCGCCAATTGCCCTTCTCCCTATCTCACTACTCACTACTCACTAACTTTCTCATCACCCGGCAGCACGTATTTCGCGCCTTCCCAGGGGCTGAGATAATCGAAATTTCGAAATTCCTGCACGAGCTTCACCGGTTCGTAGACGACGCGCTTTAACTCGTCATCATATCGAACCTCCACATAACCGGTGAGCGGGAAGTCCTTGCGCAGAGGATAACCCTCAAAACCGTAATCGGTCAGGATCCGCCGCAAATCTGGATGCCCCGAAAATACGACGCCATACATGTCGAAAGCCTCACGCTCGAACCAATCAGCACATGGATAGACCCCAATAACGGATGGGATCGTTTCCCCTTCTCCGACCTGCACCTTCACTCTGACACGCTGATTATTGTGGAGGCTTAAGAGGTGATAGACGACGTCGAAGCGATTGGTGCGCTCTGGATGGTCAACGGCGCATAGGTCGATGAGTTGTATAAACCTGCACAACACGTTGTCAGACAGGAACTTCAATACATGCACAATTCGGTCGGCGCGCGCATCAACCGTCAGTTCGCCAAATTCGACGCGCCATCCGCGAATGTCGCTATCGATCTTTCCGGCGATATGCTCGCCCAGTTCTTTCAGTTCATCAGACATCAAAAAATTCCGAAATTAAAACTGACCTCATCCTGAGGATTGTGTTTTTATCTGGCGCAGCAACCATCACCGGACAATCGAGCCTTCCCGCCTGATCTTCTTCTGCAATTGTAAAATGCCATAGACCAGCGCCTCAGCGGTCGGCGGGCACCCCGGCACATAGATATCGACCGGCACAATGCGATCGCAACCACGCACCACCGCATAGGAATAATGATAATAGCCGCCGCCATTCGCGCATGATCCCATGGAGATCACATAGCGCGGGTTGGGCATCTGGTCGTAAACCTTCCTGAGCGCCGGCGCCATCTTGTTGGTCAGCGTGCCGGCGACGATCATCACATCAGACTGGCGCGGGGAAGCCCGCGGCGCAAAACCAAAACGCTCGACGTCATAACGCGGCATCGAAGCCTGCATCATCTCAACGGCGCAGCACGCAAGCCCGAACGTCATCCACATCAGCGAGCCGGTGCGCGCCCAAGTGATCACCGAATCTGCTGGCGCGGTGAAAAACCCGCGGTCGGCGAGCTGATCAGAAAGCTCCGAATAAAATGGGTCCTTGGCGTCAGGCGAATAACCCGGCGAGCCAGCCCCCAGTTCGGACAAATGGGCGCCCGTTCCGTAAGGGAGCTTCGTATAATCTAGCGCCATTCGAGAGCCCCTTTCTTCCATTCATAAACGAAGCCAATGGCGAAGACGGCAATAAACACGAACATGGACCAAAACGAGAAGACCTGAAATCCGCGATCAACGCCCAGTTCCGGATTGAATAACGTCACCGCCCAGGGGAACAAAAACGCCACATCAAGATCGACGATGATGAACAGGATGGCGACAATATAAAACTGAACATCGAATTTCATCCGCGCATCGTCAAAGGCGTTGAATCCACACTCATAGGCCGAGACCTTTTCGGGATCAGGATCGGACGGCGCGACCAGAGCAGGAATCGCCAGGAAACCGACGCCAATCACAAAAGCTAAGCCGAGAAAAATGATGATTGGAAGATAATCGAGTAAAAAATCAGCAGTCGCCACGGAAACGCTCCTTCAGGGCTCGTCAGGAGCCTTTATTGACGCCCTGACTGTCCCGGTTCTTGAGTCGGCGCGAAACTAGGAATTTCGGCTGCATATGGCAACGCGAAACAGCGCTTATTCTCGGAAATTTCCTGATTTCGGTCTTGAAAACGCTAGGTCACAACCCATTAACCGTCATCCCGGAAGCCAATTTGCCCCAAATCTTTGATTTGGTTGGTGAATTGAGCTATCCGGGATCCAGAGCAGCGTGCACTTCGCCTGCGGCCCTGGATCCCGGATCTAACAACCATTGGCCGAATGCCTGCGGAATTCGGACGGTTGTAACAGCCTGCCTCGGACTTGATCCGGGGTCCGGGATGACACGCGTTCCGGGTTTACGAGTCGGTGACCTAGTGTGGTGGATTTGAAGTTCGTTACATAATTCGCGGCTTGCTCACAACGACCTTCAAATCCAAAACCACACTAGAATCATAAACTTGCTAGTGTCCTTATCGAATCCGAAGTTCGTCTTGAGCGTGCTGCATAATGTAACGAACTTCGGATTCGGGACACTAGTCGGGCTCATCCGGATCACTGGTTTCATCTTCAGGCTCACTTTCCGGGAAATTTTCCTGACCCTCACTGAGAAATTCGCTCCAGTCCTCAACCTCCCAAAACCGTTCATCCAGTAGTGCGTCCCGCATCGCCTCGGGCACCTGATCAATCGATAATTTCTTTTGCTCAACAGCATCGCCCGCAAACGCAGCCAGATGGGTGATGTCGTCAGCGGTCAGGTGAATGGTGTACCCAAGCTCCACGGACTGCAGCTCAATCATCGCAGGAGCGCCCCACCACATACGGGCGGCAAATTCCAAAGGATCAATCGGCTCTGAACCGATTTCGGCATCGAGAGCCGGCGCCGCTTTACCGCCGACCCCGTTCACGGAGTGGCAGATGACGCACCCCTTCCGCACGAACAGATCATGGCCAATAGCGGAATC
>JAJFFW010000100.1 GCA_021776435.1 Parvularculaceae bacterium
GCGCCTCAACTTGAAAGTTTGGCTGACGGACCGGAAGGTACCCGGCAGGCGCAATTCGCCCACTCCGAAGTCAACCGGACGCTTTTCGCCAAAGACAGCCATCCGAGCGATGCAAAATGACTGGCGCTTTTTGCGCATATACTGTCGCTCACATGGGCCAACGTCGTAGAGAAATACAAATTCCGCGGATCAGTTATATGGGGGAAAGACACCGGAAGGTTGTAACGTTATCGAGGAAAAAACAGAGACTGTGATCTAGGTCACACTTTGGTGGCGATGGTACGCCTCGGTCAGTGTTTGGGCGCATTGTCGTCACAATTGACGCTGATGATCAATTCCGATGTGTTATGTGTTATTGTCAACTGCTAATGCGACAGTGTCGTGCAAAATTGTGACAGGAGAAATCAAAATGAATCGTAATACTTTGTCTAAGTGTTCCGCTTATGCACTGATCGGAGTAATTTCGTTCACAGGCCAGGCTTTGGCGGGGAGTACGTACAATAGCGGCGCGAGCGGGTTATTGATGTGCTATGACGGCGGCGTTCACCAACACTGTTATCAAGAAGGAACAAGTCATCCGTGGGCAACGTGTCACAGTGATGGATCGTGTGAAGTCAGCGGGATTTCTGGCGGCGATGATGGTGGAACAACGGCGATTCCCACTAGTCGCGATCAAGAAGAAACGGAATCCACCACAGCAACTCCACCCGCAGACGCTGAGAAATCTAAAAAGGCGGGAAGAAAACCTAAGTAAAATAATGGATAATTCTTTCAGTGTGGGGTTTGAATTGGTGCCCGCACTGAGGCATTGGAGCGTGTTTCGATTTCGCCAAAATATAGCGCTTCGTATTCCGCAAAGACGAACCGGCGCAAGCCGAGCATCGGGGCGTAACGGGGTACGCATTCCACCGCCAGATTCTATTTTTAAATGATTATTTATTCACCTTAGCCGGCGCGGCAAGAGCCGCTATTCAAGAGTTTGACGAAAACACTGTCGACAGTCGAATCAAATGGCAGGACCGACGCAGTTGGATCGCAATCTGGATTTCTCTCGCAGCCCTAATAATAGCTGGCTTCGCAGTATTAGATTAAGGACGGACCAAGATGCTAATAGTTGTAGTCAACATTGTTTCCGCCGCGCTTGCGTCCGGTGCTGCTTTTTTTTGGTATCAGTCGTCGAAGGTGTCAGGTGTTCCCGTGGGCCTTGGTGTTGCCGCACCAGGCGTGGCCGCAGAGATAGCTGGAGACTCGATCCGCGCTCAGGGAAGACTTAGTAGCCGCGCTGCATTGTGCGCGGCGGGCGCTGCCGTGTTTCAAGCTATCAGCGCAATTACGCCCACAGTTGCCAACCTTTTTTAAGGACGCCAAATGGTCGAAGCAGCAACATTTGGACTTGGCGCTTTACGAGCAAGTTTGGCGGTTGTGGCCGGACAAAAGCGTCCCCAATTCGAGCTTTATTGGCGATGGACCACAGCACAAAATAATCATAGCAGTATCCACAACAACAGCCATCAACATCTTGAACATTACATCAGCATAGAAATTATCAACGTCGGATCAAATACAGCTGTGGATGTCGATTTTGAACTTCGCACCGAATTTTTGCGGCGAGATAAAAAACAAAAATTATCTGAGTATGCCGGATTGTTCTTAAAGCCACACCCGCGCGTTCCGCCAAGCCAGTCTTTTATTGTCGGGTATTTTCAGCATTACGAGTTTTTTGAGGGCCACAAAAAAACCGGACCCAGTTCCTACACTCCGACGGATTTCAGAGAGGACCCGATCATTATAGACGTTTTCTATGATGCGCCGAAATCACTCCTGAATATCCCTACACGCTTTAAACGAAGGAAAGCGCGATCAATGTATCACGACGAACTTTATTTTACGCCGAAACACATTTGGGGCGATCTCCCAATTAAGGCTGAAAACTAAGGACTCTGAGATGCTCTTTGCAGACAAACGTCGTGGCACAATCAAGATCACATAAATGCCCGACAAGCATATGGCCGTACCAAGGGGTGGGGATAACTATCCCCCAACAAAGTCACTACGGATTGTTTTAACTGGGAATTTCCTCCTCATTCGGAGGAGTAAACGACTGGTTCGGGTGATCTTGGCGTTCGGCGCGCGACGCCACCCACCGTTATGAAGCCGTTACCGGTACGCCTTAACGGGCGCGTTTGCCCGCGCCTGTTTGCGCCGCTTCGTGATGAACGCTTCAAGGTCTTGTTCGGCGACATCGGCTTCCGAGATCAGTTTGGCGCTGACCGCAATGCCCGCACGCGCAACGCTTTTCGGATCGCCTGAAACCAGCGGATGCCAATCAGCTAGCCCCTGCCCATTCGCCAGGCGTCGATAAGCGCAGCTTTCCGGCATCCAGCGCAGCGTGGCGGCGTTATCGGGGGTCAGGCGCACGCAATCGGATACGCGCGCGTGGCGATCGCCATAATTGCAGCACCGCCGCTTTTCGGCGTCGAAGAGCGCACAAGCCACATCGGTCTCAAAGATTTCTCCGGTATCGTCATCTTCAATCAAGACGATACAGCACTGACCACAGCCATCGCAGAGCGATTCCCACTCGGGTGTGCTCATTTCCGACAGAGATTTGGTTTCCCAGAACGGTTTCATAGGCTTGAAGGCGGTTTCGTTCTTCGCATCAGGGTGTCGGATAGGACAAAAAGGAACAGTCCGCACGGTTTTTTAAACAATCGCCGATGTTTTCCACATTTGCGCCATGTAAGCGCTATGTTATCGCAGAAGTAGGACACTAAACGTATATGGATAACAAACCGCATTCAGGCCCGCTGGCGGCGATCGCAAAAATTCTCACCGGGCTCGGAGAGGATCTTCGCGCCGGTGCGCGCGCTTTTGCGGGAGATTTCAACCGGCTTTTCAATCGGCGCAAGCGCACCGATGATGCGCAACCATCAGACCCACCCTCAAAGGCGGCCCAGGACGTGAAACAAAAAACATCTGCCGCAGGGCCCCCGAAGAAAGCAAAACCCATCGCACCCGCGCCGCCCGTTCCATCAAAAGGCGGGTGGTTCAAACGCGCTGCGCTGATCGCCCGGCTTGGTGTCGCCGTCAGTTCTCTCGGTTTTGTCGGTCTTATTGGCGGCCTGTTCGCAACCTTTGTGCTGGTCGCGCCGCGTGTCCCCGAAGGGGCGGATTTGTGGAATGTGAATCGCCAGTCAAGCATCGTCGTCCTCGACCGTCGCGGAGACGAGATCGCGTCCCGCGGCGCCCGTTACGGAGAAGCCGTCACAATCGAAGACCTGCCGCCCCATTTGGTGGCGGCCCTTCTGGCGACCGAAGACCGTCGCTTTTACGACCACAACGGCGTCGATTTCAAGAGTCTCCTTCGAGCCTTGGTTGCCAACTTAAAATCGGGTTCCGTCGTTCAAGGCGGCTCGACCATCACCCAGCAACTGGCGAAAAACCTGTTTTTGACCTCGGAACGGACATATCTGCGTAAGGCGCGTGAAGCGCTTCTCGCGATGTGGCTGGAAAGTCGGTACACGAAGGATGAAATTCTTTCGATCTATCTCAACCGCATCTATCTGGGCGCCGGGGCTTACGGCGTTGAATCGGCGGCGAAGACCTATTTCGGAAAATCCGCCCGCGACATCACTCTCGCCGAGGCGGTGATGCTGGCGGGACTGCCCAAAGCGCCCTCGTCTCTGGCGCCGACACGAAACCCGTTCGGCGCACAAAAGCGCGCCGATGAAGTGCTCGACAATCTGCTGGAGATCGGCGCCGTTACGCCATTTGAAGTCCGCGAGGCGCGGCTTCATCCACCGACGCTCACAGCAGGCGAGCGCGATGTCGAGCTCGGCTATCTTTTCGATTACATCGCCGCGAAAGCGAGGGCGATTGCCGGTCCCTATTACGGTGACCTGATCGTCACAACATCGATCGACAAGAAAATGCAACGGGACGCTGAACTCGCCGTCACCAATGCGCTTTCCGTCGAGACGCGCCTTCAGGGCGCAGACCAGGCGGCGCTCATCGCCTATGACGTCAATGGCGCCATGCGCGCCATGGTGGGCGGGCGGTCCTATCTTGAAAGCCAGTTCAACCGGGCCGTTCAGGCGAAACGTCAACCCGGATCGGCATTCAAACCATTCGTATACGTTGCCGGTCTCGAATCGGGCATGACTCCACAAACCAAGATCGTCGATCAACCGATCGAGATCGACGGCTGGCGCCCGGTCAATTATACTGAGGGCTTTGCTGGGCCGGTGCGTCTTACCGAAGCTGTCGCCAAATCGATCAATACGGTCGCCGTACAGGTAAGCGAGAAGGCGGGCCGCGCAAATGTCGCGGGCGCCGCCAAACGACTGGGCGTTAAATCCAACGTACCCACCCATCCCTCGATTGCGCTTGGCGCCGTCGATCTGACCCTTGAAGAGCTCACCAGCGCCTATCTACCGTTCGCGAGAGGCGGCATGAGTGTTGAGCCCTATGCGATCGAGAAAATTACTGATCATGAAGGCACGGTCATGTATCAGCGAACGGACTATACTCCGAAACGTCTGATTTCACGTCAAGTCAGTACAGACATGAACCATTTCCTCTATCAGGTGATGTATTCTGGCACCGGACGAGGAGCGGCGCTGCGTGGACGCATTGCGGCGGGAAAGACTGGCACTACCAATGACTGGCGCGATGCCTGGTTCGTTGGCTATACCGCACAAATCACCGCCGGTGTCTGGGTTGGCAATGATGAATACCGCGCCATGAAGAAAATTACTGGCGGATCGACACCGGCGCAGATCTGGCGGGAATTTATGCTGGCGGCCCATCAAGGCATGGCGGAAAAACCTCTGCCCGGCGCTTATCCGGCGGTCAGTTATACGTCGGAGTCGGAGCTGATGAGTTTTTATTCTGATGTGTCCAGAGGGTTTGACCGGGTGCGCCGCGACGGGCGATCTCAGTCTCGGTCTCGGCCCCGGCCCCGATCGCGAAGGCGATCGAAATAAAAATTTGGCGCGAAGATCCACCTTCGTAACATGACTGCCCACATTACAGGGTACTGATATTATGGGCGCTCTGCTAGAACACTTTGTACTGTACAATGCGCCGCCAAATAATTTGATGCTGCTTTTGACATTGCGGTTATTGTAGTTACCGCATCTTGGTGAGCCTGATGCAAATCCAAAGCATATACTGGCTCGTGGTGAGCAATACGGTTTCGAAGGTTCAATAACCGATCGCATGGCTCGTGCACCGCATTATGGTCCCACTGAGGTGTCCTTGCGTTTTCGTCACGCCAATCATTTGCGGCATTCGGGAAAACTCTACCCAAATTATAGCGCCAAGAAAATCGAAAATCATACGTCGTGGTAAGCATCGAAACCCAAAATCCCGCTGATAAATCAGCAACAATTGCATCAGTAGTTGCCTGAGAAACTCCTTTTGTGTTTTGTTGACGTTCCTTAACTTCATTCAGACGTTTCTGGTCAATATTTTTTAACCGCTTCACAACTTTATTTTGATCATACGGCCAAGCGGCATTAGAACTTTTCCAAATTAGAAACCTATTCATCTGGTTTCTAAGAGTTATCTCCCAAATCTGTATGGGGAGATAAAAGGCTTGCGAGACTCGGGCGTTCCAAACGTATAATTCTAGCGCTTGTTCGTAATTGCCGTCACAGGAATTCAGATAGCGATCAAATCGCGCACGGCCAATCAGGTTGCAAAACTCGTTAACCTCTTGTAAATTCTCAGGAAATATTGCCATAGAAAAATTATTGCTTGCATTTGCGCCTGACAATGCGTAAGTTCCGTCTGTGCGCTTTAGGGATTTCGTCACTGGGCATTACGACCTAAACCCCCTAGAGACAAGGGTTTGATAGGGCGGTTCTTTGCGGAACCGCCCTTCGCCTTTTAAGCCTTTCGATCCTCATCATCGTCTGGCCCTTAGTTTAATCGAAGAATGTTCTCAACCTTCACCATCAATTGCATCAATATTTTGATCCCTCATAGATCGGTGTTCTCACCAGAGATATGAAGTTTAGCATTATTCAAATAATTCGTACACGGTTAATGTGACTCACAATAGATTATTGCATCATAACCGCTTTATCCGCCGCAACGGGTGCATCCAATCACAATGACGATCAAAGCATCGCGCCAGATAATACGTAAGCGTATTAATTTTATCCTTGGACCTTAAAACAACCGCGCCGGAGCGTTGTCGTCAATCTCGAGGCGCCAGCCATCGCCGCGATTGCAGGCGACGCCGCGCCATTCATCGGATCTTCCAAACACCTGAAGGCGTTGAGTGAAAGCCCGGCAGAGATAGGGCTTGCGACGCGGCCCACCGGCGAGGGTCAGTTCGGCGCCTGGCGCCTTGACCAACAGCTTTTGAGATACATAGCCGTGCACCGTTCCCTTCGACGCGATCAACATCCAGGG